>CAZKUQ010000190.1:0-3404 GCA_964555965.1 uncultured Coxiellaceae bacterium | reverse complement strand
GAATTATTAAAGAGGAATAAACAACTATGGGTTATGTGGTTTGCCGGACGCTTACTCTGGCAAGAAGCTTAGCTAATGGCAAAACTACTTGGTCTGGTATTGGCGATTATCACAGTCAAAAACTAGCGTATAACCAACCCTATGAAAATAGTGTCCATATTACCTATAAAAAATTAACTACTGTTACTTCCATATAAATTGCTATGCTGCTTTCTCGCGATTTTGATGTTTCTTAGATTGTTTTTTAGTATGCCTTAACAGTATTCCCTCAATGGTTATAGGCTCACGTTGTAATAACAGCAAAAGAACTCTTGCGGGGCCATGCGGATAACGGTCCCCTTGCTCCCAGTGCTGCAAAGTTCTTGCACTAAAGCCGAAGCGATCTGCAAATTCCTGCCTAGATAATTTGAGTTTTTTTTCTAATGGCTCTTACATCAATTTCTTTAGGAATTTCTACCTTGTGAACAACCACATGCGTTTTTTTACCTCGCATGTAGCTTACGGCTTCTTCCATCCCTTTAATAATTTCATTGCCAACATTTCGTTTAGTCATGATGTTTTTTCCTCGCAGCGAAGCACTCTTCTTTCAATATCTTTGTTAATGAAGTAACTTTTCTTTTTTGTTCAGAGCTCAAATCCTCCTGAACAGCTTTTCCGTAAACAGTTAATAAAAATACAGGAGCGGTTTCATTATAAAAATAATAGTGGAAAGCTGTAATCATCAATTCATCCTAAGCTTGGTACAACGACTCGGTTACTCTGCAGGTGTCGTCCTGTTGCTCGTTGCTAATAATAACGTGCCTAAATTTTTTGGAATATAGGAAGTTACAAATACCGGAATTTGCCCACAAATATTTTTGACGAGCCAACAACATTAACCTGTTCTGCTGGTAACGGGTCGAGTTTGGCCCGTGGTAATTTCCTTCTATTCATAAAAGAGAATTTAGCTACTAACAACAACTCGTTATCATCATACTGAGAGAATGGTATCGCCTCTTGCGATAACAACTGTGCCTGAACAATTGCAAGAGTTTCTTTTTCCTTTTGCAATTGTTTTCGCAAATCAATAGGCACTTGATCTGACTCTCCATTCAAAACAGCTTCTATAAAGCGAGTAACGATATCCCTTAGAATTTCAGAATAGTTTTCTTGTTCTTCCGAGGGATGAGGAGGCTCAGAAGGATACGGATCGTGATCATTTATACGTTTAAAATATTCCGCATTATAGAAAAGAACAAGCCGACTTATTTCCTTAATATGTTGGCGATGCAAAATAAGAAACTCAAACATGTTTTGATTTAAAGTAATCAAATAACCATAAGAATACAGTAATCGACTGAGATCTTTGTATTCATTCTCTGACAACTGATTAAGAAGAATTAAATTTTCTTGTTTCATTATATTTGCACGACATAATGCAGCCAAGATTGGGTTTAAATTATAACAATCCTTGTTTTTCTTTTTTAAGTCACTCAATGCCTCCGCACCTTTATGGCCGAGCAACGCATGCAACACATTGTTTTGCTCAAACGCTTCTATAAAAGAATAGGCATATTTTTGATAAACAAAACAACCTGATAATCTTCCTAAAATAATTGCAAATTTTTCTTTACTGGTAATAAGTTGACAAAGATCACTGGAATGTAATGTGAAAAGAAATAATTGCAAAGAATCATCCATGCGATCATTATAATAGCGTTTTTGCTCCGTATGTTTCATAATAAAATCTAGAGTAGACCATCCATTTCGATCGTCTTTAAATTTCATTAAATAGTCACGACCTAATTTTTCTATTAACAGATCATTAAAATTTCGTGCGCGATTAAAATGATATTGAATTTCATATAATTCCAGCAAAGATGGAATAAATATTGGTAAATCATCTGATGAAATTGCAAGAATTTTGTTAGCTATTACGATGTATTCTGGAGGATAATATTCCGTTCGCAAATAATCAATTAATGATTTTGATGCTATTGTTTTCTCTAACTCTAGCCTAGCCTGCTCATCCGATTGTTTTACTTCGACTTCCGATTTACTTTCCTGTTCAGGAATTTCTTCATTTGTCTGCTTAAATGCTTTCCTTAGTCTATTCAACATAACAACTAGGGCCTCGGTTTACATGGACCAGGATGTTTAGGATGAGGACAGCGCAAACAGCGTAGTGGTGGTTTAGCATCGTTTTTAACTTTTTGCTTTTTTTCTTTTTCTTGCTTTTTTTATACTCTTCTCTTAACTTTTCATAATCTGCCATAACTTCTACCCTGATCACAAAGAAATGAGTTTTAATTGTACGCTAATTGGTTTTTTTCGTCAAACAAATGAAGCCGCCCATCAAAACATTCTCTCGCACGCACAGCAACTTGGATTTAGGGCATAGCAATCGCATTGAAATTTCGAGGAAATTAAAAAATCATTCGGATGGGTCGTCCTCCCGTCTTTGTTAAAAATTCTTGCCATGAGTTTGTTTCGATACGGTTGCAACTGCCGAATTTTTTCAACTTCTTTTTCTCTTAAATGGGCATCTTCTTTTCGCCGCGCAATGACAGTGCTAAATTTTAAAGCTCACCTAATAATCTTTGCGCAGCTTCTGCCAATAAAGCGGATCTAGTTTTATGTTGGCTAGTAGCTACTGAATCTATAGCGTGAAGCAATGCTGTGTCCATCGTGATATTAATACGCTGCGCCTTGCCTGACGGGGCAATAATGGAAATAATTAATGGGATACACCCTTTTGCATCGGGTAATTGCATTACTTTATCTAAAGAAGATGGCTTAGGTATATGCTCCGCATCTTCAACCATTAACTCAATATGAGCGACCAACCCTTCTTTGGCGTTTTTTCTAGCCTCTCCTAAGGTATCACCCTCGGAACCAAAACCAGGAAAGTCAGGAAAGAAAACACTATAGCCATCTTTGACCTTTTCAGCTAGTCCGACATATTCAATAACCATAATTATCCCCCCTTCAACTTTGCTTGTTTTAAGATACTCTTTAACAAACCCTTACCTACCTGTTTTTTTGGATGAGGTATGGTTACGGTACCCACTTTTTCACCATGCTTAAAATGATGATGACTACCAGTAACTCTAACTTCATACCACCCATCATCCTCTATCATTCGTATAATCTCGCGACTGCTATAACTCCTACTCATTCAAGATCGTATCCTATCATTAATTATACACACTTTTGATGTGTATATTATATATAAGGGGAAATTTAAGTCAATGATATGTAGATTCAACAAAAAGCAGCTAGCTTAACAATGTACGCTTCGTTGCGCACTAACTCTATGATTTTTTGTACCGCACAGATAGCTTTCTTACAAATTCCGCGATATTTAATCACTCATGTTACGCAGTTTTTCGCAGAAAAACATGGAAACTCGGCTTTGTCATCGC
>CAZKUQ010000189.1:0-3409 GCA_964555965.1 uncultured Coxiellaceae bacterium | reverse complement strand
GAAAGCGGGGATCTCTATATCAATAAGTCAATAAGAGATTCTCGCTTTCGCGGGAATGACAACTCCAATGACAACTCACATGGAATTATTCACTCTCATTTAATCGTAAAAACAACTGCCTGCTATAAATAGGTCTTTTACCAAGCAGCGGCGCTAAAGCAATTCGCGTTAATCGTTTGGCATCTTGTAACGTTTCTAATTCACTCCAATCTTCTTTAGCAATTGCTAACAGAGTTTTTCCCGAAAATATATTAAATTTAGTTTGCACATCATCGCCTAATTCACTTTCAACCCATCCTTGTTCCGGTACTAACCGATAATATTTTTCTGGCGAGAGCTTATTATGCAAGGAAATATCGGTTTTTGGCAGCAGTCCATACCCTAAATCTTCTAATAAAAATTTTTCGAATGATCGTAGAATTTTTTCTTCTAATCGCACACCTGCTAAATGAGCAATTGTATCTGCATAAACACTAAACAGCTTAATATGCGGATCCCATTTTTCCAATAACGTAATCAACAATTCATTCAAATAAAATCCAGCAAAAAGACAATCACCTTGCAGCCTTGCCACTTCGCCATTTAATTCAACTTGAGTGATAGTCATGAGCTCAGCCTTACCTACCCATGATATTTGTAGCGGTGTAAACGGCTGTAAAAGCCCTAGAATTGATGATTTTTGTTGACGAGCTCCCTTTGCAATACCCGTTAAGCGACCATACTCAAGCGTGAATAATTCGATTAGAAAACTACTTTCACGATAAGGACGTCGATGCAAAACATAAGCTGGTTGCAACATAACGCGTTTCATACATCACTCATACCCCAAGCTCTTTAATGCCTGCTCACTATCCGTCCAATTTTCTTTTATTTTGATCCAGAGACGGAGAAACACTTTTTTATCAATTAGTCTTTCAATATCTCGTCGCGCCAGTGTACCAATTTTTTTTAAACGCTCACCTTTTTTGCCGATGATAATGACTTTTTGTCCTTGACGCTCCACCCAAATAATCGCGCTAATTTCTGTGATTTTTTCATTTTCTTTAAATTGTTCCACTTCCACCGTCGTTGCGTAAGGCAATTCTTCTTCCGTGCATTGAATTAATTTTTCACGAATAATTTCTGCAATTTGAAAACGTAAACTTTTATCTGTTACTTGATCTTCAGGAAAAAGTGCGGGACCTTCCGGTAATAATGCAATAATTTCCTTTTCAAGCGCTTCGGTATTTTGCTCTTCTAACACAGACAATGGAATAATGTGCGCGAACGCAAATTTATCTTTAAATTTTTCAATCAACGGCAAAATTTCTGCTTTATTTTCTAATAAATCAATTTTATTAATCGCCAATATTACCGGTTTCTCAACTTGCTGCAGTTTTGCCAATACCATTTCATCTTCATGACGAAAATTCGTTGCATCAATCATAAAAATAATCACATCAGCATCAAGTAACACTGAATTAGCAATGCGATTCATATAACGATTCATCGCGCGTTTTTCGCCAGTATGCATGCCTGGCGTATCAATAAAAATTATTTGTGCATCTGGAAAATTTTTAATTCCTAAAATTTGCCAACGCGTTGTTTGCGGTTTAGGTGAGGTAATACTGATTTTTTCACCAAGAAGTGAATTAAGTAATGTTGATTTGCCTACGTTGGGACGGCCGATAATAGCCGCATACCCAGATTTATGAATTGTCATGTTTAACTGCCTTTAACATCGCTTGTGCTGCATCTTGTTCAGCGCGACGTCGACTAGTTCCTTTGCCGAATGTTTTTTCCATCACACTTTCAATTTGGCAACTCACCGTGAAAAGTTGTTGATGAGCCTCACCTTCAATGGATTCAACTGTGTAAATAGGTAATGACATCCGTCGGCTTTGTAAAAATTCTTGTAACAGTGTTTTGGGATCTTTATGATTAGCAACATTTGATAATGACTTTAGCCAATCATCATACCAATCAATAATTCTCTCGTGTACAACAGCAAAACCGCCATCCAGATAAATGGCGCCAATAATCGCTTCCATCGCGCATGAAAGAATAGAATGCCGTGCGTGTCCACCACTTCGGATCTCCCCTGGACCAAGAAATAAAAATGAGCCCAAATCAAACTTTTTAGCTAAATCAGCTAATGTATCACGATTTACAAGCGTCGCGCGCCAGCGGCTCAACTCACCTTCTGTCGCTTGTGGAAATTGTTTATAAAGCACTTCTGCAATCACAAAATTAACAACGGCATCGCCCAAAAATTCTAACCGCTCATTGTGCTCGCCGCCTTTGCTACGATGCGTTAAAGCTGTTTTCAGCAAGCTTTCGTCTTGAAATGTATAATTTAATTTCGTCGCTAATTTATTTATCATGGCATTAGTTAATCATTGATCCCATTCGATTCCATCGTGGCAACATTTTGTTATTATCCCAACTCATCCACACTAATACTGCTTTACCAACAATATTTTTATCTGGCACAAAGCCCCAATAACGACTATCAGCGCTCTCATCACGATTATCGCCCATGACAAAATACATTCCTTCAGGTACAACGACATTATAATAATTACGGCTATTTTTATCTGCTTCAACATAAATTTTGTGTTTAACGCCGAGCAAATTCTCCATTTTCATCATCGCTTGTACTTGTACACCAGTTTCATCTGATGAGGTAGCCATATTTAAATCGACTTGTTCGACTTTATGGTCATTCACATACAATGTTTTGTCGATATAACTAATACGATCACCCGGAACACCGATGACTCGTTTAATAAAATCCACCGATGGATTGGGTGGCCAACGAAAGACAATAATATCGCCGCGTTTTGGTGTACCTTCACCCCATAATTTTTTATGCACCACAGGCAAGCGCACACCATAATCATATTTGTTCACTAAAATAAAATCGCCGATCAATAACGTTGGTTCAAGTGAACCGGATGGAATGCGAAATGGTTCAAATAAAAATGAACGTAATAAAAATACAATCAATAATACTGGAAAAAATGATCGTGCATAATCAATAATGATCGGCATTTTCTTTGTTTTGCCCGTACGCTGACGACGTCGCGGCGCAAGAAATAAAATATCAATCAATGCAATCACACCAGTAATTAATGTGGCATAAAATAATATGAGCTCAAAGTTAAAATACATAAAAATAATCCTCACTTTTTCGCGAATGTTTATTTAACTGTGTCATGAGTATTGTGTCATCTCCGCGAAAGCGGAGATCTATCACAATAGATTCCCGCTTTCGCGGGAATGACATGAGTTGTATAAACATCCTCACTTTTTCTCATCAATTTTTAATACAGCTAAAAACGCTTCTTGCGGTACTTCTACCGAACCTATTTGTTTCATGCGTTTTTTACCTTCTTTTTGCTTTTCTAACAATTTGCGTTTACGTGTA
>CAZKUQ010000188.1:0-3433 GCA_964555965.1 uncultured Coxiellaceae bacterium | reverse complement strand
TTGAAAAAAATAAAAGTGTGATTTATACGCCAGGGTTTTGGCGAGTGATTATGCTAATCATCAAATCCATTCCCGAAAGTCTTTTCAAAAGAATGTCGATTTAGTTGAACAATGCGACACAGAAGCTTAAGCGTTAGCCTAAACATACAGCGCAGTTGAACAATGCAATACCGAAGCTTAAGCGTTAGCGAGAGCGAAACTACAACTCACGATAAATTATCAAAAACCCGAATATGAATTTTCCGAAAATCTGTTATTTTCTACAAAAACAACATGGGAATTAATATTTATGCAAGAAAAAAACGCCTGGGCATATTTTCTGACATTCAGAACCTACGCGACATTTTTGCATGGTGATGAGAGATTGAGTGTCGATCGATTTCACAATAATCCCGGCTTCCCAAAAATTTCATCCGATATTCAATTAAAAAAGACAATGCAAGATAGCTGTAAAGAAGAAGCATTTGTTTTAAATGCCCCACAAAGAGAAACAACGCTGCAATCTTTTATCAAAACCTGTGATTATTTTTCATGGAATTTATTTGCGGCGCATGTAAGAACGAATCATGCGCATATTATTTTGCAGTCAAATATTGTGAAAGAAAAAACGATGTTAAAACTCAAAGCATACGCAACACAAGCGCTCAAAAAAGATCATGCTGATGACCTTCTCCCGATAATTTAGACCATCTGAAATTAGAAAATTCTGGCAAAATGACCTTCAAAAAAGAGGAGAAATTTGCCATGAAGAAACGATACACTGAGCAACAAATTGCCTACGCGCTCAAACAATCAGAAACCGGTGTTTCAATACAAGAAGTCACTCGTAAGATGGGCATATCTGAAGCCACCTTCTACAACTGGAAGAAACGTTACAGCGGATTGACCGGCACAGAGCTGCGCGAATTAAAGCAGTTGCAAGAAGAAAATAAGCAATTAAAAAAACTCGTAGCAGATCTGAGTTTAGATAAACAGATGCTACAGGATGTTCTCTCAAAAAAGGATTAAAGCCAGCTGCTAAAGCTTCGTTGACGGATTACTTATGCTCGGCATATGGCGTTGGTCGCCGCCGAGCATGTCAAGTTGTTTTGTTTAACCGTAGCACTTTCTATTATCGACCAACAAAGGATTCTCAGGAGCCACTGAGAAACCAAATAAAAGAAATTGCTCGCACACGTGTGCGTTACGGTTACAAACGTATTCACGTATTACTTCGTCGAGGCGGCTGGCATGTTAATCACAAACGAGTTTATCGGATATACAGAGAAGAAGGCTTAAGCCTGAGATTTAAGCGTCCTAAGCGACGCATCAGTGCAGCACACCGATTAGCGCGGCCAGATCTCAGCGGCATTAATCAATGTTGGTCGATGGATTTTGTTGCTGATCAGCTGTTCAATGGCAAGCGTATTCGTGCGTTAACTATAGTCGATAATTTTAGTCGTGAATGTCTTGCAATACCCGTAGCGCATGCGCTAAAAGGAGAAGATGTAGTGATGACGATGGAAGCAATTAAACATTTTTCTAAGCGTGTACCTAAGCGCATACAAGTGGACAACGGCAGTGAATTTATTTCAAAAGCATTGGATAAATGGGCTTATGAAAATCATGTTATATTGGATTTCTCAAGGCCTGGAAAACCGACAGATAATGCATTTATTGAATCATTTAACGGAAGCTTTCGTGATGAGTGTTTAAATGCGCATTGGTTTTTATCATTGCAAGATGCGAAAGAAAAAATCGAAGAATGGCGTCAGGACTACAACACGTTTCGACCACATAGTTCGTTAAATAATTTGACACCCAGTGAGTTTGCTAAGTACCATGACCGCGATCAATCAGATCATCAAAACAGTCAGATTTTTCTAAAAAGGCTGGTCTAGTTTTTGGGGAAGGGTCAAAATTGCCGCTACATTTTAAATCGTTGGTCTGTCAGAGCAATTTAGAAATGTCACCTTTCTAGCCAGATAGAAATGTCACCTTTTCTAAACTTAATTAATCTTCTCTTCCTTAAACCTAGCGTCGGCACCGTTGGGAAGCGCCTAAGCTGTTGCTATTGTTTCTGTAATTCGAAACTTTCCTCTCCAAGGATGATTCGCTGGAGCAGGCGCGTATATTCTTACTTTTTCTATTTCATCATTCAATTGTTTGGCATCCATAACCTTGGGCGCGCGTTTTTGTTTTTGATGACAGGTAGATTTAAGAATGCGCCCTTTATACAACAAAAACACCCTGCCTGACAAATCCTCACACACACTGACTTTCGCATGACGTAGCCCATATCCGGGTTTATTGGTTTGCACCTTGTAAATAACATTGTCATGACACAGTTCCAGATTTTTTGATAATGTTCGATTGATTCTGGTACTAAAAATTAAATCCAGTTGTTTTGCGGTGGGCAAATCTTTTCGATGCGCATCAATTTCACTTTTTGGTTCAACTGCAAATCGTGTATTAAAATCCTCGAAAAATTCTGGCAAATAGGCATTGGCCTCATCTATTGAGCAGATATTTCTCAAGCGCATTTCTTTCACCAATCGATCTTGCAGTGTTTGATTTGCTCTTTCAACTCTCCCTTTTGCTTGCGGTGAGTTAGCGCAAATTAATTCGATATTAAGCTCTCGCATCGCTCTACCGAATTGTGTTTCATGATCCTCGCAATCTTTGTGATTAACGCGAAATACGCCGTATTTATCACTATAAAATGCAAGTGGTCTGCCATGCTTTTCTAAATATGTGCGTGTCAATTTAAAATATCCTGCGGTTGTTTCTTCTTTTTCAAAACGAAGCCCCAGTAATTTACCTGTCGCATCATCGATGGCAACCAATAAACAATATTCTGATTCTGGCGAACGACCTTCAAACCAATCATGCGGTGAGCCATCAATTTGCACTAACTCACCAAAACAAGCTCTTCTTTCACGACTTTGATGTATGACTACTTTTTTGTGGCGCTTCGCCTTCCATAATACCCATTTCACCATCCATTGACGCAATGTTTCTTTGTTGACATGAATGTTGTGCAGTTCACGCAATTTCTCTGATGCAAATGTTGGACCGAAATCATGATAATGTTTCTGCATCAATTCTTTTGTTTTTGTTTTGATATCGCTTTTATGGCGATGATTGCTCTGCTGTCCCCTGCGTTTGGAGATGAGCCCTTCTACGCCATCTCGCTGATATTGTTTTTTTAATCGAATAATCTGCCGTTTTGAGAGGTTTAGTAATGCCATTGCCTCGCGTTGCTTCACTTCCTTTGCAGCCACTTTCTTGATTACTGTTACGCGATCTATTTCTTGAATGCTCATTGTTATTAGTCCACCTTTCATGGTCCGCTCCCTGCGTGATGAATGGTCCTTTTAGGATATCCATCGCAAGGAGAAAAGGTGACATTTCTAAATTGCTGGGAGGTGACATTTCTAAATTGCCGCTACAT
>CAZKUQ010000187.1:0-3483 GCA_964555965.1 uncultured Coxiellaceae bacterium | reverse complement strand
AAAATCTCTCCTAGCTTCAATACTAGGAGAGATTAAATTTGTGTAGATACCTATGTAAAAGCATTCGGGGATCTCGCTAGCCGAGATTGTCTGGTAATGAAACACTACGTCTTTTGGGACACTGCATAATTCTAATAATTCGGTTTTCTTTTGATACTTAGTAGTTAATTCTTCTATTTTCTCTATTCTGTGTGTACTCATAACTCTTCTGTCGACTAAGATGATTAAGGGACTATTATTCTAGCTTAATTTGAAGAAATGTAAACGTTCTGGCAACGACATCTTCCTAACCCCATAAAAATCCTGCACTCTTCTGCTCCATCTAATACTGGAGCACCATCATGAAAGACAATGAACAAACACAACGACGTGCCACGTGGCGAAAAATCGTAGATGAGTATTTAGCTAGCGATATGACACAAAAAGCTTTTTGCGAGAAACACACTATCAGCCTTCCGCAGTTCGTTTATTATCACGGTCAATTCAAGCGTGAAAACGAGCCACAGGCCGTGACACCCGGCTTTGTGCCAGTAAAGATTCCTCATCATGAGAAACCCGTTGCAGTGAATGAGATCAAGCTGTCACTGCCTAATGGCTTCCAGTGTGCGTTCCCAAGTCATACCGATGCGGTTCAAATCAAGCGATTAGTCGAGGTGCTATTATCGTGCTAATCCCCGATGAAATAAAAATATATTTTTATACACAGCCTGTAGATATGCGTAAATCGATCAATACTTTATGTATGCTCGTATCTGAAACACTCAGATTGAATCCAGCAGATGGCAGCCTGTTTTTATTTCGAAGTAAGAGTGGCAACAAGTTGAAAGCGCTGTATTACGAACTGAATTGTTTTACATTATGGTACCGCCGACTGGAGAAAGGCCGGTTTGTATTTACGAGAGATGCACAAGGCTGCATTGAGATGAGTCGCGACCATTTTAAGTGGTTGTTAGCCAGCGATAAATACTCGCGTCATGAGGCCATGCAACCACAACAAATCGAGCGTTATTTGTAATAAAACATCGTAAATATAGCCGTTATTTGCTATATTTAGCGCATGGAAATTAACATAAAAAAACTGCCAAAAACAGTCGAAGAATTAGAAAAGATCATCCTGCTACAGCAGCAAGAAATTATCGCTTACAAAGAGCGTTATATTCGCCTACTGGAAGAATTCAAGCTCGAAAAATCGCGTCACTATGGAACTTCATCCGAAAAAAATATTTATCAATCAGATTTATTTGATGAATCAGGGGTCGAAGTTGAATGCGAGCTAAAAGACCAACTAGATGACACAATTGATGTAGATGGGTACCAACGTAAAAAACATCCGATCAGAAGACCAATACCGAAAGATATGCCGCGCGAAGTCATTATCCATGATATTGCTGAACATGAAAAAACGTGCGGCTGCGGTGCTCAGCTTGTGCGTATCGGTGAAGTTATCAGTGAGCAAATTAAATATATCCCTGCCAAGCTCAGCGTAGTGCAGCATGTGCGCCCAAAGTATGTCTGCAAGCCATGCCAAGAGAATGTCAAAATCGCCCCGATGCCAAGCCTGCTGTTACCCAAGAGCATCGCAACACCGGAGCTAGTTGCGTATACGATTATCGCTAAATACTGCGACCACATTCCTTTATATCGGCAGCAAAACATCTGGGATAGATTGGGTATTGATATGCCGCGTAGCAGTCTTTGTGGCTGGATACTCAAAGTATCTGAACTATGCGAGCCATTGGTGAAGCTGCTGCGTGAAAACATCATTGCTTATGATTACGCTCAGGCAGATGAAACAACCGTGCAAGTTCTTGATGAAATTGGCCGCAGCAATAAAACAAAATCTTATATTTGGTGCTACCGTGGAGGTGGAATATATCCTAGCATTGTTTATGAATACCAGGAGACACGAGGAGGCTATCACGCCGAAGAATTCCTGTCTGGATTTAAAGGTTTTTTACAATCTGACGCATACTCCGGCTACAACTTTGCGAATAAAGATAATGACATCGTCAGGGTTGGCTGCATGGCGCATGCGCGGAGAAAATTTGCGGATATTATTAAAATTTCCAAAACTACTAATGGGCTGGCGAATGAAGCTGTTAAATTCTTTAAGGCGTTATATAAAATTGAAAAAGAAGTGCGCGACGGTAATTTATCTTCGCAAGATAGATTCGACTTGCGCGTAGAAAAATCGACACCAATATTAAAATCATTCAAAATATGGCTCGACAACCATCTGACGAAAACACCTGTGCAAAGCAAAATTGGTGAGGCCATTCGTTATACGCAATCCAACTGGGAATTATTAAATAACTATCTCAAAGATGGTCGAATCGAGATTGATAACAACCTGCTAGAGAATGCCATTCGCCCGTTTGCCCTTGGACGCAAGAATTGGATGTTCATGGGAAGCCCATCAGGTGCAAGGGCTGGAGCAACATTCTATACGCTAATCGAAACTTGCAAGGCAAATGGAATTGAACCATACCTATATTTATGTTCGATGTTGCACCGTATTCGTGAGTGCCTCACCGAGAATGACTACAGAAAACTGCTGCCGCAGTTTATCCAGATTTAGTTGCAAGAATAGTCCAGTTACACTACCCTTACGAATCATATAATGTAAATACTTTTGCTATAGGATTTTATAAGGAGATAAATATATGTTTGATCGTAATACTGTGAACATGAATTGCATGGTTGCTGATATAAATACACAATGGAAGGCGGCTTTAGATTGTAGAAGGTTACAATATATATCACATGATGATGTATGCATTATTAACTTCAGTAGAGATGCTTATTCAATTTACACAACGAGTCCTTGTGTGTTAAACAAACTGAAAGATTTTTTGAATAGCAGTGGTTTAGATTTCACATACACAAATCACGAATTGACTCCTTCCCAGCCTATGATTGTGACGTTCGCGAGCAGTCAGGTCGAGAAGTTGAGGCCAAAAAAAGTAGAGGCATTTATAAGAGAATTATACGAAAATTTAACCACTCAGCCTGCTGACGAAGAGATGGGCAAATTTGTGGAGTTTCAGCTGTATTTGAAATCTATACAACCGTTTAATGATCTTAAGAAGAGATTGGAAACAGATCAGTCTCAGGCAAACGTAAATCAAGTAAAACCTGCCTATCAATGATATCTCTTTATTTATTATTGCGCGTTGGGTTTGGCAATTTCGCCTAGCCCGACGGCTTTCTGCTTATAAGTAAACGTTAGCTAATGTAGATTGCCAAACGCTTACGGTGAATTAAAGCTTCCAACGAAAGCAAAAAGTTCACTTGCTATTCTTAATTATGATGCTGCAAAGCAAGCTATCTCAGCATTAAAAACAGATTTAGCCGCAAGATTCTCATTGATCTCTATTGGAACATAGGTCGCTATGTTTGCGAGAAAGTTTCGAATGAAGGCTGGGGTAAAAGTGTGGTTGAAGCCTTATCAAACTACATTGTTTCCGAAAATCCGTTAATTAC
>CAZKUQ010000186.1:0-3485 GCA_964555965.1 uncultured Coxiellaceae bacterium | reverse complement strand
GAATTCATGACGCGCTCAAAGAACACGGCATCGATAATATTCTCACCCTCAATGACACTAAAAAGATTATGTCAGCTATTAATGATGAGTCGATTAAATATAAAAAAACTGGGCCTTAATTTCCAATAGCAGCCAGTGCATAACCAACCGCAACTGAATGAGCAGTATACTAACTAGCACTTCATTTTACGTCTAGGCTTTAAAAATTCAGTATCAGCAACAATCAGCAGCCCAATCATGATCCAAATGATTGATAAAATCGTTAACACTTTTGATTGAAGTTTCATATTAGCCTTCATGATCTAAAAACATTGGCTATTGCTCTTATCTATATATAATACCAGGTATCGTAATATTTTTTTTTTAACATTAGAAAACTAATTAAAAGGAACTAAAAAAATGTTTTGGTTTGGTAAAAACAAAAATGAAAAATATACTGGCGCTGAAGAGCAAATTTCGAACATTCAAAAGGAAATAAAACAATTTATCAAAGTGCAAAATGAATTATTTTCTATCGACAACAAGATCATACTAGCTGTGGGTTTAGATTTATTTTTACGTGAACTTAGTTGGATTGGCAATGGTCTTGCTATTGCAGGATTAATTGGTATTCATTATTTTTATGCTAATCAACATCGTCCTGAAATAGCCGAGAAATTTCATTTACAATTAAAAAAATTATATGACATTTATTCTCGATGTGCAGAAGATTTAGGCGTAAAAGCAACTCAAGATTTAACGGTGATTAATTTATTAAAAATTATTTCTCCTTACATTGTGAATGCAAAAAATAATTTAATTTTATGGGATTTAGCAAAAGTGGATCCGAATTTAATTTCTAATGAATTCATGGAAATTTTATCTCAATCGCCGCATCGAATGAATTTTGTCATGCTGAAACAAGATCATAAAGAAGAAAGCGTTGTAACAAAAGTTTATCATACTGTCACACAATATTTAGGTACAACTACCGAAGCACAGGCTGTACAAGAAAATATTCCGGAATGGAAGCTTGTCTCGCAAGCGAAAACATTGTATCAAGGTATGATACAATCGAAATGGTATAATTTATTTGAACAGTCCCGCGCCGAAGTGAATCTTGCTACTTACGGCTATGAACCGCCAGAAAGAAAAAATAGTTTGTAAAAAAATAACGCGATCGGATTGTATTCCATATTATTGCCATCAGTTGATCAACGTGATGAACAAAAAATCCGTACCTGACGCCAGCGTGAACGCTCAATGACGTCACTTAAAAGAAAGATGATTATTCTGAGCCGCATTTTCTTTTTTCCGTGTCACTTTTTCACTTCTCATCCTGAGGCCGTTTTTTGGCCGAAGGATCTGCTAATGATCAGACGATATTTTGATAGAAATCTTTCAGATTGTCCGTCAGGAGAGATGAACACTTGCGTTATTCCTGCAATTCTCAAAAAAAGTCACGTATAATATTCGTTATCATGGAAGGATAAACAATGAAAAAATGGCTTGTCTATTGTGTTTTTGGATTGTTGATCATACTGCAGCAAGGCTGCATGAATGTTGCGATTACTGGCGCACAAACTGTTTATAATCGACACAGTATACAAAAAACTTTTAAAGACCAATATGCAACCTTGCGCGCCTCTCAAAACATCATGAATGATCATCAATTAATAAATACTAACATTACGATTGCCACCTTTAATGGGGACATGCTTCTAGCTGGACAAGTACATACACTTGCACAAAGAGATCAAGCTGAAAAACTTGCTCGAGATGTTCCTAATATTCAGCGAATCTATAATCTCATTAATATTGATAAGCCTTCATCATCATTAACACGTATCCGGGATGCCTGGATCACCGCTAAAATCAAAACTAAATTGATCGCATCCAATGATGTCGATGCGAGCCAAATCAAGGTGGTAACAGAAGATAGCACCGTTTTTCTGATGGGAATTTTACCTCCAGAACAAGCCCAAGCGGCTGTTAATATTGCCAGAGATACTGATGGCGTCGACAGTGTAATTAAAATATTTTCTTATTTAAAAATTACCAAAACTGCTTAAAGTATATGGGACATTTTTTCGATCCTTCGACATAATCTAGTTTACACACAGTATGGATGGAGCAAACGTTAACGTTAATTAAAGGTCACCTCATGAACGTACGGGGATGGATTACACATCTTGCGATGCTAATCCATCTACTATGAAAAATGCATAGACTATCATTGATACTAAAAAAGCAAATTACACAATTGCAAAATTAAATCCAGCAGAAAAGAAGTCACCGCTGCCAGTGTAATCATTACCTTGTGAACGTGCCCATTGAACAATAAAATCCACTTTTTGCGTTACGCTATAACCAATCCCTACGCCATAATATGGGCTGACTGAGCCTGCGCTTCCAGCAGCTGTGCTCGCGGTAAAGATTTTATTAGCATAACTATAACCAACACCTAATTTGCCAATGGCACTGAATTTATTAAATAACGGATAACGCCCTGTTGCAGCAAGATGGACAGCAAAATGATCGGTTGTTGCAATGTTTGCACTGCCTAATGTTTCTCTAGTCTTATAATATTGCGTATAACCTAATTCACCGCCTAAGAGGCTATTCAACTGATAGCCGCCTACTACACTCCAACCCGGGCCATTCTCATTAACTGAATCACCAGTGCCTGGTGATGGGTTATCATGCATATGTGACATACCAATATTGGCACCTGCATACCAATGCGAGCAATCTAACGTATAAGTACTGAGTGTTTGCCCTGCATTAGTAAACATATCGGCATGCGCAACAGATGCAAAACCTATTATGATCGAAGCTGCTGATATTTTAGATATGGATAAGATATTTTTTCGAGTTAATAAAGTCATAAAACAATCCTTGTTATAAAAAAATTAAAGTACGCCTGATGATGTACATCCAACCATAACTGAACAGACGAGAATCACAAAACAGACACGAAAAAATAATTGCATGAGAATATTTCCTTATATAATCAAGACAGACATAGATTACTAAACAACTTGAAAGATATTAGCTGAAGTTTATTAATAACACAACGCGGATGAACTATTAAAATTCACCAAGAATGCAGAAGAAAAGTAAAGCGCGTATACATAACGTAGACTGAGACTAGATGAGTTTCATTTACTTCATCGAGCGCCAATATTACCAAATGCTTCACAATATTTGCTGTTGCTAATGCAGTTATTTCTTCCATAACCCAAATCAGCGCACTGACAATCATTGCAATAATTGAATGACCCACAGCCGCCTGTTTCTGCGTTACAACTTCCCCATTTGGAATATGAAAATGACTGACACGAAACAAGAATGCTTAAACAACCCAAGATAATAATAAGTTTTGTCTTCATGACACCACTCTCCTTGTTTTTATAACAAAACTTTATATAACAAGAATTTTTAATAATTATGATGTCATTATATCATCTATCAACGACTAAATACTCAACTTAAGCTAACATACT
>CAZKUQ010000185.1:0-3488 GCA_964555965.1 uncultured Coxiellaceae bacterium | reverse complement strand
GTAATGAAAGAATTCACTGCAAAATGAGGCGTTAATTCAGCAAATGTACCAGCTAATGGTAATGAAAAAACAAGGTGACCACCGGGGGTGAGTAACGAAAAAATTCGCCTTAAGGTGGATGAAAAATCCTGGCTCCATTGCAGTGACATATTAGAAAAAATGAGCTGAAAAACGTGATCTTTGCATGGTAAAAAATCAAAATTTCCTTGCAAAAAAGCGATGTTATTTTTGCATTCATCATTGTCATTCTCGCATTCAGCTTTATCATTCCTGCATCCATCATTGTCATTCCCGCATTCAGCTTTATCATTCCTGCATCCATCATTGTCATTCCCGCGAAAGCGGGAATCTCGTGAAAGATTAATAGATCCCCACTTTCGTGGGGATGACGAGGTTATTAATAAGTGCGCAAGCTCCAGACAGGAATAAGAAATATCTAATAAAATCATATGATTAAAGCGAGATGACAGGAAAAGTTGATGGCTAACTACCCCATTTCCACAGCCAAGGTCTAAGATTTTTTCATAAAAAATATGAGGTAAATGGGCTAATAATTTCTTACCAACTGCATATTGTAACGAGGCAAATTGATCATAATTTTCTGCTGCCAAATCAAATGCGCGACGCACTTTTTCGTGATGATTTAACATAAAAACTCACGTATTTTTTTTGCGATTTCTTGCGGATGTGAAAGAAAAATAGCATGGCCTGCAGATGAAATTTCATGTGAAGTTAATGCTTTTTTAGCAGCCATTTCACGTGCATTTTCTACAGAGATAATCGCATCGCGACCTGCAAAAATATGCAAAATCGGTTGAGTTAATTGCATAAAAATATCCTGCAAATTAGTTGCCAACAGCAATGATAAATAAGCTGGATGAGGATTTTTTTGCTCATATTTTTTTAACTTTTCACGCAAAATTTTAGTGTGATTCGGATAAAAAACCCAGCGATGGAATTGCGATAAAAAAGCTGAAAAAGGCTCATTTTTAGGCTCATAATAAATATGCGGCAGACTGGCAATCATAATTAAACGAGAAAAAATTGTCGGATAAGCATGACTTAACGCAATACCAATCAAACCACCAAGCGACCAACCAATGATTACCGAATTTTTTGGACATAAACAGGCAAGCCGATGAACAATATGATCAAGTGTGGTGGAGTCATACTGCGTCATGCTAGGCAAATCTAATAATAAACAAGAATAATCAGATAATTCATTTGTAACTTCTTCCCAAATTTGTTTATCAAAACCAAATCCAGGTAAAAAAACTAATGTTGGATTATTTGGCGCGTTCATCTAAATACTCAGCAATATGATCAAGCAATGTGGTAATCGCAGATTTATCCAGCGCAGAAGTCAACGAAATACGAATGCGTGCAGAATTTTTTGGCACGGTTGGTGGGCGAATCGATGAAACAAATAATCCATGCGATAATAAATATTGCTGCAAATCAACGACAGTTTGATTGCAGCCAACCACAATCGATTTAATTGGCGTTTCAGCATTTGAACTTAATGTTAAGTTGCGTTTCATCGCTTCATGATTAAAATGTTTGATCAGTTCTTGCAAATAACTTCTGCGCCAGCTTTCTGTTTGCAATACTTCAATTGCTGTGATGGTGCCAGCACAAATGGCTGCTGGTAAAGCAGTGCTATAGCGATATGAACGTGCTGATTGTAATAATGCTTCGATCAATTCATTCGACCCAGTGACGACTGCGCCAACACTGCCAATCGCTTTGCCAAGCGGGGTGATTAAGCACGGCACTTCTTTTTGAGATAATTGAAAATGTTCGCATGCACCATTGCCATTTGCGCCTAAAATACCAATGCCGTGCGCATCATCCACGACAAACATCGCGCGATTTTCTTCTGCAAGTTGTGCTAATTCATGAATATTAGTGATATCACCTTCCATGCTAAAAACGCTTTCCGTAATCAATAATTTCGTGCTCGTGCGAAAATGTTGTAGCAATTTTTCTGCATGAATAAAATCTTGATGCGCATAACGATGTAACTTTCCGCGTGATAAGGTGATGCCATCAATCAATGAGGCGTGACACAATTTATCTGCCACAATCACACTTTTGCGTTGCGCAAATGTGGTGACGATGGCTAGGTTCGCGTGATAACCAGAATTAAATAATAATGCTTTGTCACGATTTAAAAATTGCGCCATGGTTTCTTCAAGCGCTTGATGCAACGTTGTATAACCAGAAATTAATGGTGAAGAGCCGCTGCCTAACCCATATTTTAATGCTGCATTTGCAAAGGATTTTTTAACAGCCGGATGATCAGCGATATGCAAATAATCATTGCTGGTAAAGTTAATTAACTCATTGCCATTAATGGTGACATATTGTTTGTTTCGGTCTTCAATCGCAATGCGTTCGCGCCATTGATGTTGTGCTTTGCTTGCCGACAATAATGTTGCAATGTGTGATGTTATTGGCATGATGTTGATGCAAGTTGTTTTGGGTTCATGCCGAGTTTTTTGAAAAGTATCGCATCTTGATCCTCATCCGGATTATTAGCAGTTAATAATTTTTCGCCATAAAAAATAGAGTTTGCACCTGCTAAAAAGCATAACGTTTGCATTTCATCTGACATGGTTTCACGTCCGGCAGATAAACGAATCATCGATGTCGGAAACATGATTCGTGCGATGGCAATCGTCCGCACAAAATCTAAATGATCAATTTGTTGTGTTGCAGCAAGCGGTGTGCCTTGAATGGGAATTAAGCGATTAATGGGAATGCTGCGTGGTGCTTCAGGTAATGCTGCTAGCTGCAATAAAAATTCAATACGATCTTCCTTTGTTTCTCCCATGCCAATAATGCCGCCGCAACAAACGTTAATTCCTGCATCACGCACATGTTGCAATGTTTGTAAACGATCTTGATAAGTACGTGTTGTGATAATTTGTTGATAATAATTAGGTGAGGTATCTAAATTATGATTGTAATAATCTAATCCAGCTTCATTTAATTGTTGTGCTTGTTCTGCATCTAGCATCCCTAGTGTGACGCATGCTTCCAATCCTAAATTTTTAACAGTTTTAATCATCTCAATGACTTTTGGAAAATCTTTTTTAGGTGGCGATCGCCAAGCTGCACCCATGCAAAAACGTGTTGCACCTTTTTCTTTTGCAAGTTGCGCTTTGATTTTAACTTCATCGAGATCAAATAATTTTTCGCGTTCTAACTTTGTATCGTAATGCGCGCTTTGCGGGCAATAGGCGCAATCTTCTGGGCAACGTCCGGTTTTAATGCTGAGCAAAGTGCATAATTCAATCTCATTTGTGGAAAAGTGTTGACGATGAATGGTTTGTGCTTGAAAGAGCAAATCCATGAATGGCATGGCATACATCGCTTGAATTTTTTCGTTGTCCCATGAAGTTGGATGCATAGTCATTTCCTTTTATGTCATGCCAGCGAAAGCTGGCATCTAGTTTTTTTAACTTCGAATTTTGAAGAAATGT
>CAZKUQ010000184.1:0-3507 GCA_964555965.1 uncultured Coxiellaceae bacterium | reverse complement strand
CAATTTTATCGTCAAAAACCTATATTAAATTATATCGTCGATTTTTATGCACCAGCAGTTAATTTAGTTGTTGAGATTGATGGTGGTCAGCACTATGAGCACGTATATGCCGAACGTGATAAGATACGTGATGAAACATTATCTAAATTAAATTTAAAAGTTTTGCGATTTAGTAATTTAGAAGTTCTGAATAAAATTGATGATATTATGTCTGTTATTTTTAATGAAATAGATGTTTATAAAAATCCTCCCTAACCCTCCTTTTTCAAAGGAGGGAATATATTTTGTTAATTTTTATACCGATTTATCGGACAGTAGTGAGTTTTCGCTGGCATTGACAAGATTCCTTATCCGGAATTCACGTGGCTAGGGTTTGAAAAAAGTATATTGTTTTGAAAATCACATCTTAATTTTTTCTTTCCTAACAATCTCTTCTAACGTCATAAAAAAATCAGGAAAAGATTCTGTGACACATTCAGCATCATCAATGATGATGTTAGGAATTTTTACTCCCATTATCGAAAAGGCACGTGCTAACCGATGGTCATGATCACATCGAACTAACGCGCCTTTTGGTGCACTGGGTAAAATTTTAATCCAATTGTTTCCTGCTTCAACATGAATATTTAATTTGTTCAATTCGCTCGTCATGTTGGCGAGACGTTTTTGTTCTTTTGTCGATAAGTGACCAAGATGAGAAATACGTGTTGGTGAAACAGCAAATGGTGCGATGATACATAACACAGCAAATAAATCGGAAAATTCACGAATGCTAATATCTATACCATGTAATTCGGTTGGCGATTTCACCGTCAATCCAGTGTGATTTTCAATCATTTCACAGCCCATTTTTTCTAACAAAGAAAAAAATTTAACATTAGGTTGTTTTGATTGGGCACGTTTAGTGGCTTGTATCGTTAACTCACCTTTGGTAATGATTGCTGCAGCAAAAAAATAGGCAGCATAAGAAAAGTCAGGCTCAATAATGTAATCTTTTGCAGTGTAACGCTGCGGTACAGGAACATTTAATTGTCCTTGATGTATTCTATGCACTAATACGCCAAATTCAGCCATTATTGAACATGACATATCAATGTTAGGATAATAATTTGTTTCATGAAAAATGAAATTAAATGCAGAACGCGCATAAGGAGCGATGAGAAGCAGTGAACAAATTATTTGTGTTTTGTGTGCGTGATTAATTTTTATATCACTACCGGTAAAGGTATCTGTACCAATGAGAGTGAAAGGAATATGGCTTGCTTCATTCGGAATAAATTGTGCGCCTTGTTGATGAATAATATTTAAGAGAGTGGCGAGCGATTTATGATGTAAGCGTGTTGATCCATCAAAATAATAAACGCCTGGTGTTGCGCCGCAAGCAGCAATGAGATAGCGAAGTATCGTGTAGGAATCACCGCACCAAAGGGTTGATTGTAATTTCGGAAATCTTCCATTGCATCCCGCGATAATACAGGAAGATGTTATTTCATCTAATTGGATGACAATGCCAAGTTGTCTTAATGCATGGATAAGTATTAACACATCCTTAGATAAATTGATTGATGATAATTCACTAACGCCATCAGCCAAGGCAGCAATGAGAAGTGCACGCTGCGTAATGCTTTTGGATCCTGGTACGGTGATTTTTGTATGAATTGGCTGATAAGCAGTGAGAATGGTTTTTTGCATACGTCTTCCTTGGCTATCTTTCATATACAATTATAAAATGCTTGTAGAGATGAATCGAGAAATGTTTTTTAAATGAGTTAACATGAAGCATAACATATTGGATGAATATAAAAAATTACATAGCGAAGGGCGATTGTCCGAAGCAAAAGAAGGTTATTTGATTATTTTGAATAATGAGCCCACTAATTGGGAAGCATTGCATTACCTCGGTATTTTGTTGGCTGAGCAAGAAGAATATGAAGCAGCACAGGAAATGCTTATCAAGGCAATTAAACTGCAACCAAATGATTCTACCTTGAAATTACATTTAGCCAACATTAAAAAATCTCAAGGTGATTTGGCTGCTGCGAGTGATGTGTTATCGCAACTAATTGAATCGCACCCAACATTTGCGGCAGCACAAAATAATTTAGGCACCGTTTTTTATTTGCAAAACAAGTGGCAGGAAGCGATCAATGCCTATCAAGCTGCGATTGATATTCAACCTGATTATTTGGATGCGTACTACAACCTGGCGTTAACGTTAAGAAAAGCTAATCGTTTAAAAGAAGCATCCCATGTGTACGAAGCTTTGTTGTCACTAGCACCAAATCATCCGGGTGCACATTTTCAATATGGCTGCTTGTTAATGACTAATAAAAATTTTCCGAAAGCAATCGAGCATTTTTTATTTCTTGATAAAATGTTTCCGCATCATTTTGAAACACAAGTTAATTTAGCCACCTGTTATTTGCAGATGGGAAATATTTTTAAGGCAAAATTACATTATCAAAAAGCATTAGCTTTATCCGCAAACGATGCGCAAGTGTTATTTAATTTGGGTGTGATAGCAACACATGAAAATCGCGTTCATGAAGCGATTGATTATTATCATCGTGCCATTTGTCTTCATTCGGATAATTTTGCTGCGCAGCAAAATTTAGGTTCAGCATATTTAATGATAAACGATAGAAAAAATGCGTTAATACATTATCGTGAAGCGTTACGCTTGCAACCCGGTAACGAAGTAATTATTCACACGATTAAAATTTTGCAGGATGATAAGCAACTCACTGCGTCACCGCCTGCTTATATTCAAGCTTTATTTGATTCTTACGCAGATCATTTTGATGCTCATTTAGTTGAGGGACTTCAATACAACGTTCCAGAACAATTATTTAATTTGATATGCCAATATAAAAATCAACCTGCATCATTAGATATATTAGACATTGGTTGCGGCACGGGCTTATGCGGCGTTGTTTTAAAACCGATAGCACGTACGTTAGTCGGTATTGATTTATCGGAAAAAATGTTGCAAATCGCGGCAGAAAAAAAATGTTATGATCATTTAATTCAAACCGATATTGTGTCTTATCTTGTTAACAAGATGGATACATTTGATCTAATCGTGGCAGGAGATGTGGTGGTCTATTACGGGGATTTATCTGAATTATTTGCAAGCGTGCATAGCGCACTCAAATCAACAGGAATGTTTGCTTTCAATGTGGAAGTGGCTGTCGATGATGGCGACTTTCAACCATCATCGGGACGATTTGCACATAATCAACATTATATCGAGCGATTGGCGACAGAATATCATTTTACCATTTTGCAGCAGAAAGACAGTGTGATACGCACACAAAATCGGCAGCCTCTGTATGGTTGCTTGTATATACTGGGGAAGTAAATCTAACACCTGTACATTAAAATATGATAAATTTTTGAAGATCAGCTAATGGCAAGAGGCCTGTCATGAAACATTATTTTTCTATTGCGCTAATGTTTTTTCTAACAATGTTTTTAATTAGCTGTGCTATAATCAATATCCTTATT
>CAZKUQ010000183.1:0-3515 GCA_964555965.1 uncultured Coxiellaceae bacterium | reverse complement strand
TATTTTTCTATTGCGCTAATGTTTTTTCTAACAATGTTTTTAATTAGCTGTGCTTATAATCAATATCCTTATTTAAATTCAGATTTTACTAAAGAAACATGGCAGCGTGAAATTGATCGTAATCCAAGTCATTGGGCACGTGGCGCAGATCGTTGGTTTTTAACCGGCGATCCTAATGCAACAGAAATAGCAAATAAAAATGCTCCGGATTCAGCTGCGATTAGCACCATGATGGTTCGCGTAACGGATTTTACCAAAATTACGGCAAATGGTAACTTCCAGGTTCAAATTTTTGGAGCACGAGATCACAACAGCGTATTTGTATTTGGACCAAATGAAGATGTGCGAGAAACAATAGTGACTGTGAATAATGGACAATTATATCTCGGTCAGTCTGACCGAGCAAAAAGTTCCATGAAACGCGTGATTATTCGCATTGGTGTGAAGAATTTAACGCAATTAGTGCAGATGGGTTGCGGCACTATCGAAGGAATTCAACTTTATAGTCATCATCTCACTGTTTCATCTTCAGGCAGTGGAAATGTTTATTTGGCAGGTGATGTAAATTTAACGCGTGCGGCTGTTCGTGGAGATGGTTCAGTTAGTGTATTTGGTACAAGATCACCTAAATTAGATATTATCACCACAGGAAAAGGTTCATTTAATGTCAGTGGCCAAGTTGGCGTGCAGTCAATTCTTCATCATGGTAAAGGTGATATTAATATCATTGGTGCAAATTCAAATAGTTTGGAAATTTATGCAGATGGCAGTGGGAAAATTGGCATCGGAGGTCGTGTTAATTTGCAAGAATTGCGAGCGAACGATTCTGTGTGTGTATTTATAGATTGTATTGATAGTAAAAAAACTCATGTTTTTGTTTCTAATAAATCACGTGTCGGTCTTTCTGGTCGCGTTCGTGATTTGTATGTATACACAGATGGTTCAGCAAAATTTTACGGACGATATTTGTGTGCTGAAAATGCTTATGTACGTGCTAGTGATTCTTCGCACATTAATGTCATGGCAACGAATAAAATTTTTGCTTCGGCAACAGGTAACGGCACTGTTTATTTCTTTGGTGATCCGAGAATTCTCACGCAATTTGTTTCTGGAAACGGTACGATTATTCCAATTTGGTCAGGATTAGAAAATAGTACAGAAAATTTTTACAACGAAACGGCAGGTAAGGATCAGCCAGTTAAATATAAAGCGGCGCGCACAAGATCTCGCAGTTATGCGTCTAATTATATTAAGTGACTCAATCATAAGACCGAGTCATCCCCGCGTAGGCGGGGATCTCGTGGGGATGACAGCAATATTATCAACCATACACATAAAACATTTTATCAAACGCGCTATTCAACTGATTACCTAACAACTTAAATAAATTACTTGATCCACCATATTCACGATATTGTGTCGTTTGAAATTCTTTATCCATGGTATCCATGAGATTACCAAGTCCATCGACCAATCCTAATTTTAATGCGGTCTGTCCAGACCAAAAATCACCAGTAAATAACATAGCAGGATCTGCATGTAGTTTTCCTTTGCGTCCTTCAAGAACCGCTTGCGCAAAATTGTTATGTACTTCACTCATGACTTCGCGAACTTTTTGTAAATCAGCTGGGCTTTGTGGCAGAAATGGATCAAGGCGATCTTTGTCATTACCTGCAATGTAGACACGACGTTCAACACCTACTTTTTTCATCAAGTCGACAAAGCCAAATCCTTTCATGATGACACCAATGGAACCGGTCAATGTATTGGGATTGACATAAATTTTATCGGCAGCAACAGCAACATAATAGGCGCCAGAAGTTAATAAATCTTCGCCCACCACAATCACTTTTTTGTGATAACGTTTTTTGAAGGTAATAATCGCATCATGAATAATGGCAGCTTGAACAGGTGTGCCGCCTGGCGAGTTAATATCAATCACGACACCGCTTGCATTTTTATCCGCAAAAGCATCGCGCAAAATAGGAACAATTTCTTCGGCAGAAAATTCTCTTTCCGGCGCGATCATTCCATCTAATCTTAGTAATGCAACATATTTGCTTTTGGGCAAAGCTGTTTCAAGGTCGTGATTAAAATAACGCACTCCCTTATAAATAAGGAATGAAAATAGCAAAAACCAGGCTAAAAAACGTATATTTTTCCAGCGTCGTTCTGCACGTTTTTCTTTTAATAAATCACGAACCAATTGAGAAGAAATATCATTACTGTTTAGGTCTTGCATATTTTTTTCGTTCCATAGTTTTATTCGTACAAAAGTGTCGTTATAATCGCCCATTAAAATTTTTAAAAACAATTACTATTAACCGTAAGACTCACGGAAGGAGATAACGTGCGAAGCGTACAATCTACCTTGTTTGCTTTATTCGCCGCAAGTGGTGCGGCATATGCAGATACTACTTTGAATTTAACTCAAGGTGTATCTCCCATTAGTAAAGATGTGTATGAATTACACATGTTAATTTTTTGGATTTGTGTGGCGATTGGCATCATTGTGTTTAGCGCGATGTTTTACTCCATTTTACATCATCGTAAATCACGTGGCGCTAAACCGGCTGAATTCCATTCTCACCCAGTTTTAGAAGTGACCTGGACAATTGTTCCAGCCATTATTTTAGTGTTGATGGCGATTCCAGCATCCAAAGTGCTGCTCAACATGAATAATAATGAAAAAGAAGCGGTCACGGTTAAAATCACTGGCTATCAGTGGAAATGGCATTATGAATATCTGGAAGATGGGGTGAGCTTCTTTAGTAATCTCTCCACGCCAACTGAACAAATGCAGAATAAAGCACCCAAGGGCGAGCATTATCTGCGTGAAGTTGATCATCCATTAGTCGTGCCAATTCATAAAAAAATTCGCTTTTTAATTACTTCAAATGATGTGAACCATGCTTGGTGGGTGCCAGATTTTGCAGTAAAACGTGATGCTGTTTCTGGTTTCATTAACGAAGCTTGGACTAAAATTGACAAGCCAGGCACCTATTATGGCCAATGCGCTGAATTGTGTGGCGTTAATCACGCATTCATGCCAATTGTGGTGATTGCGGTGTCTGAGCAAGGTTACAAAGATTGGATCGCGCAACAGAAAGGCGAAGCAACTGCTGGTGATGTTGACGTCAATCGTACTTGGGCAATGAAAGAATTAATGGACAAAGGTGAACAAGTTTACAATAAAATTTGTTCTGCATGTCATCAACCAGGTGGGGTAGGATTAGCACCAACATTCCCAGCACTGAAGGGCAGCAAAATCGCAACTGGGCCGGTTGAAGATCACATTAATATTGTCGTGAATGGTAAATCCGGCACCGCAATGCAAGCATTTAAGAGTCAGTTATCTGATTCTGAACTTGCAAGTGTTATTACTTATGAGCGCAATGCGTTTGGTAATAATACCGGTACGATGGTGCAGCCAGTGACGATCAAGGCATTACGCGATGGTAAATCAATGGCAGATGCCTTGGCAGCAAAGCCATCTGCAGCAGCTCCAGCGCCTG
>CAZKUQ010000182.1:0-3518 GCA_964555965.1 uncultured Coxiellaceae bacterium | reverse complement strand
GCGGTCTCCAAAACCGCAGGTTGGGGGTTCGAGACCCTCCTGGCCTGCCATAAAAAGTAGTAATTTTGATAACCTTGGGAATGTAAGGCAAAAAGTGATGGCATTGAAGACAGATATCCCCCAGAATACGAACTTTGATTGGGTAAAATGGTTAGTGGTTGCTGTTTTGTTCATCGCTGGCTTAGTAGCAAATTATTATTATAGTAACCAACCCTGGCCTTTGCGGTTATTGGGATGGTTGTTTTTATTAGGTATAATGATCGCCATTTCTTTGCAAACAAGTCAAGGAAAGTTAGCAATCAGCTTTACACGCGAGTCACGAATTGAGTTGCGTAAGGTATTCTGGCCTACTCGTCAGGAAACAATGCAAACAACACTTTTTGTTGCAGTCATGGTGGTTATTCTCGCGCTGATTTTGTGGGGTATTGATAGTGTATTGATGTGGCTAATTGGATGGCTTACCGGGCAAAGAGGATAGACAGCATGGTCGATGAGATAAAAAAGAAAAAACGCTGGTATGTCGTTCACGCTTATTCAGGGTTTGAGAATTTTGTTAAGCAGGCGCTCGGTGAACGAATCAAGCGCGATAGTTTAGAAGAAAGGTTTGGTGACATCCTAGTGCCGACGGAAGAAGTTGTCGAGTTACGTGCTGGCCAAAAGCGTAAAAGCGAACGTAAATTTTTTCCAGGATATGTCTTGGTTGAAATGGAAATGGATGATCAAACTTGGCATTTAGTTAAATCTATACCTAAAGTGCTAGGATTTATTGGCGGCACAAGTGACAAACCTGCTCCTATTAGCTTAAAAGAAGCAGAAACTATTTTACAACGTGTGCAAGATAGTAGTGATAAACCGAAACCAAAGGTGTTATTCGAAATTGGCGAGGTTGTGCGAGTTATCGATGGTCCTTTCGCAGATTTCAATGGAGCTGTGGAAGAAGTAAATTACGAAAAAAATCGTTTGCGAGTTGCGGTTTTAATTTTTGGTCGCTCTACACCAGTAGAGTTGCAGTTTGATCAGGTAGAGAAAGCATAACCTGTCTCGAAGGGGCGAACGAGAAGTGTAAGTAAACAATAAAGGGGAGCTGTAAAAAGCGTTTGTACCCACGGGAGAAAATATGGCAAAGAAAGTTAAGTCATTAATTAAACTGCAAGTAAAAGGCAGTGCGGCAAATCCGAGCCCACCTGTTGGGCCTGCATTAGGTCAACATGGTGTCAATATTATGGAATTCTGTAAAGCGTTTAACGCGCAAACACAAACGCCTGATCGTCAAGGGAAACCATTACCGGTCGAGATTACTGTGTATGATGATCGTAGTTTTACTTTTATTATTAAAACTCCTCCAGCTTCGCATTTAATTAAAGAAGCTGCGGGTGTGGAAAGTGGCAGTAGTACACCACACACAAATAAAGTAGGCAAAATTACCCGTAAACAGTTAGAAGAAATCGCCAAGATAAAAATGCCAGATTTAAATGCAGCAAGTTTGGAAGCAGCAATGCGTTCCATTGCAGGCAGTGCGCGTAGTATGGGTATTGAAGTAGAAGGGGGAGTATAACGAATGGCTACTATTTCAAAAAGAATGCGCGTTATCCGCGAAAAAACTCAAGCAGGCAAAATATATGGTATTAATGAAGCGCTCACTTTATTAAAAAGTTTACCGTTAGCTAAATTTCGTGAAAGTGTTGATTTAAGTATTAACTTGGGAATTGATTCACGCAAATCAGATCAAGCAGTACGTGGTTCTGTGGTGTTGCCTAAAGGCACGGGGCGTACTATTCGCGTTGCAGTATTCACGACAGCAGCCCATGTTGATGCAGCCAAAAAAGCAGGTGCTGATCTTGTCGGTTTAGATGACCTGGCAGAAAAAGTGAAAGCGGGAGAAATGAATTTTGATGTCGTTGTGGCTACGCCAGATGCAATGCGTGTAGTAGGACAATTAGGTCAAGTATTAGGGCCGCGCGGTTTAATGCCCAATCCTAAAGATGGAACAGTGACAATGGATGTTGCAGGTGCCGTGAAGAATGCAAAAGCAGGGCAAGTGCGGTATCGCACAGACAAAGCAGGTATTGTGCATTGTCCTATTGGTAAGGTTGATTTTGAAGTTGTTGATCTTGCGCAAAATATTGAGACAATTATTTCTGCTTTAAAAAAAGCAAAACCAAGTTCAGCAAAAGGTATTTATTTTAAAAAAGTAACGCTCTCCAGCACCATGGGGCCAGGGTTACAGATTGATGTTTCAAGCATGACCGCTTGAAATAATAAAAGACTTTGTGGGTTGCTTAACGAACAGTGGGTTACTGTTTTTTATAGGCCCGTCAAAGACCGTAGGCGCGTTTTTGCTTAATGTAACTAGATTCTATTTTGTTAAGAATGAAGTTTGCCTACGCAGAGGGTGGTATCAGCTATCTAAGTGATATTACTGTTCGTTGATATGTTACCAGTAAGAACAAGTAAGGAGGTATACATCAGTGACCTTAAGATTAGATGGTAAAAAAACCATTGTTGCAGAGGTAGCGAAAGTTGCTAAACAGGCTATGTCTGTTGTTGCTGCAGATTATTGCGGATTAACAGTAGCACAATTGACGGAATTGCGTCAAAAAGCACGAGAAGCAGGTGTTTATATGCGAGTCGTGCGCAATACATTGGCGCGTCGTGCATTTGAAGGAACATCATTTGCCTGTATGGAAAAAGTATTAGTTGGGCCGTTAATTCTGGCGTTTTCAAAAGATGAGCCAGGGGCCGCGGCACGTGTATTTAAAGAATATGCCAAAAAATGGGAAAAACTAGAAGTAAAAGCGTTATCAATTGATGGGCAGCTTCTTCCAGGAACAGACCTAAATCGATTGGCAAGTTTACCTACACGTAATGAAGCAATTGCTCAATTGATGTCTGTGATGCAAGCACCTATTACTAAATTCGTGCGCACGTTAGCAGAACCTCACAGCAAGTTGGTTCGTACTTTTGCAGCCTTGCGTGATAAAAAACAGCAGTCAGCTTAAGTACTGTTAGCTATTTCTTTAGAGCGAGTTAACAAATGACAATTATTTTTAATTTTAATTAAGTGGAGTGATGAAAATCATGGCCGTTAGCAAAGAAGATATATTACAAGCAATCTCAGATATGAGCGTTATGGATGTTGTTGAGTTGATTAAATCGATGGAAGAAAAGTTTGGCGTTTCCGCAGCAGCAGTTGCTGTTGCAGCTCCTGCGGCAGCAGGTGGCGACGCTGCTGTAGTCGAAGAAAAAACCGAGTTTACTGTTGTTATGACAAAAGCAGGAGACAACAAGATCAATGTAATTAAAGCAATTCGTACCATTACAGGACTTGGTTTGAAAGAAGCGAAAGATCTTGCTGAATCTTCACCTGCAGTCATTAAAGAGGGAGTGAATAAAGCAACCGCAGCAGATATCAAGAAACAATTGGAAGAAGCAGGGGCGACTGTTGAAGTTAAGTAAGTTTATTTTAGTGAATGAATTAACTTAGCTGGCATAAGCACAACAGCCGGAGATAAAAATCT
>CAZKUQ010000181.1:0-3518 GCA_964555965.1 uncultured Coxiellaceae bacterium | reverse complement strand
CGCTTTCGCGGCCTCCTCAGAGCGAACGGTTTTTTGTCGTGTACAGAGAAACAGACCCTAAGATATTAGAAAAATAGGCTAGAAATGAAAAGAATTTTATCACGTTATTTAACTATCTGGCTCGCTTCACATGACCGAAAACCTTTGGTTATTCGAGGGGCAAGGCAGGTGGGGAAAACCTGGTTAGTCAGGCGCTTGGCTGAAATGTCAGGTAAGCAATTGATTGAGCTCAATTTTGAAAAGCAGCCATCCTACGCTAGCTTGTTTATTTCTAATGATCCCCAACACATTCTATTAAATTTAAGCAGTGTTATAAACCAGAAGATCGATCCCAAATGCTGTTTGTTATTTTTGGATGAAATACAAGCGGTGCCCGAACTTTTTAGTAAATTGCGATGGTTTGCGGAAGATTTGCCAGAATTACCCGTTATTGCTGCAGGTTCATTATTAGAATTTGTACTTGCGCAACACTCATTCAGTATGCCGGTGGGCCGCATCAGTTATATGCATTTAGAGCCTTTGTCATTTGAAGAATTTTTGTTAGCACATGGTAAAGATGCGCTTTATGATTATTTGGCAAAATATGAATTAAGTACCGAAATACCTGCTGCAATTCATGAGCAATTAACCAGTTTATTTAAAGAGTACCTTTTGGTTGGGGGCTTACCTGCAGTTGTTTCCAGTTGGATGACTGAACGCTCACTTAACAAAATTGATCAAATGAAGAATGATTTATTAGCAACGTATCGTGATGATTTTGCCAAATATCGAGGCCGTATTGCGATAGAAAGATTAGATGAAGTCACAATGGCTGTTCCAAGAATGCTCGGACAAAAATTTGTATTAAGTCGTGTCAATCAATCGGTGCAATCTACTACAATAAAACAGACATTAGATCTATTAGAAAAAGCGCGCATTTGTCATCGTGTCAGAAGTACTTCGGCGAATGGTGTGCCGTTGGCAGCCGAAATCAAAGAAAAATATTTTAAAGAAATTTTTCTTGATATTGGTTTATGCAGCACCGCGCTTGGGCTTAACTTAAGTCAAATGAATTCAGTCAATGAAATTAGTATGGTTCATAATGGAAGTGTTGCTGAGCAAGTCATTGGCCAACTTTTGCGAACGATTGATGCACCTTATATCGAACCCACTTTGTATTGTTGGCATCGAGAAGAGCCTGGATCCAGTGCCGAAATTGATTATGTTATCCAGCACGGTAATCAAGTCATACCGATTGAAGTAAAGGCGGGCAGTACAGGTAGTTTAAAATCACTGCATTTATTTATGCAGTTAAAAAAGATTCCTATTGCTGTGCGAATTAATTCGGATTATCCCAATAAAACTCCTATAGATGTGAAAGATCATGCGGGGAACTCAGTAAAATATAGCTTGCTATCTATACCCTTTTATTTAACAGGGCAACTACATAGCCTTTTGGATGTTGTGTGAACTGATAGAAGAAAATAAAGGGCACGTAAAGTGCCCTTATTTAAATGATATGTTTTTATCTGCTATTTTTTTTCATTCGGGTATTAGTCTCTTCTTTTTCTTCAGAGGGAAGGCGATCAAGAAGATCATAATTAAGAGTAAATTGATTCAAGTATTCCTCCTTGATTATTTCTCTTTTTTTCGAAAAGATGCCAAAAGTAAGAGCATTTAAAACTTTTTTACCATTGCTTTCTGGTGGAAGTGGTGTTTGATCAAGAAAAACAGAAATATCAGTATAAGGTCCACCGTGAAATACGCGGGCATTGCTCATGGGGTTTTCCTTGTTTCTGTCTCCTAATAGTTTGTGCTGTGCTAGAAGGAATCCTGTAATCCGTGTGGCAGTTTCTATGGATTGCTGCGCAAGCTTTTCTTCAGTTCGTTGCTTCGTTTGGATATAATCTTTGATGGACTGAACTGTGACTATTAGAGCGTGATTAAAATTTTCAACGTCTTTCACAATGCGTTCATTTAATACTCTGAGAAGAGTGTCTTTCAATAAATTTATTAGTTTCTTTACTGATTCTATATCGCCAACTTGAAAAGCATTGTCAGAATAAAATTGAATGAGCTGTTCCCCTTGAACTTTCAAAGTCTTTAGCGCGGGATTTTTTTCTTTTTCTTCGGCTATCTTAGGTTGCAACGTATTGTCGATAAATAATTTGAGATGTTGGGCATTTACATCATTCTCGTTTCTTAAAGCATCGAATTTTTTCCATATATCTTTGTAAATTGAATGTTCTTTATTTCCTATGGTATCAGCTAATTTATTAAATAATAATAATGCTTGTTCTTCCATTACTTGTTTTTCATGCGCTGCGTTTTGTTCCGCATGCTGTTTTTTAACGCGTTGAGCAATTATTTTTTTTTCTGTTTCAATTGCATCTTTCATATTTGTTATGATGTCTTCCAGGTCTGATATGTATTCTTGAATGTCTTTTTTGTTTTTCTTTAGATCTTCGATTTGAGTGCCATAAAAGGATGCGCTTGATATTTCATTTTGATCATTTTGAGAATTCATCTGTGCTAATGTTGCTAGAAGGGTATCTGCTTCATTTTCCTTCGAAATAATAAAGGAGTGAGTTGTATTTTCGTTTTCGCTTGCTTCTATAGCAGCAGCTAGACTTTTTAGATCTTGCGCTTGTTCTAACAGGGGTCCTATCCTTGATAAATTAAGAATCTCTGCTTCTGTTTTAGCGTCCGAAATTGCTTGGTCATATTCCGTTTTAAGCTGGTTTAACTCATTAAGGTTTATAATGTATTTTTTAAGTTGTGCATCATCGAATTTGAGAAGTTCATTAATAGGTACTTGCTTAGATTCTAAACCGCGTGCTTGCATAATTCATACCTCGTTTTATATATAAAATATGTGGGGTTAAGATTACCCTATTAAAATTAAGGTTTTATTAAAAAAGACAGCAAAAACACAAGAATTTTTGCTAATTTAATCAGTTACATCCATGCGAAGTATAGCTTCTATGCAGCACGCCTAGTTCGGCGCGTTGCTGGGTGGCTTCGGTATTATTGCCGGTAGCACCATTGAAGATGATGCGGTGCTTTAATTCATTACAAAGTCCTTGCTGTTCAGGGGTCATTTTTTCATTGGAAAAGATACTGCATGCAGAAAGAAAAGAGCAGAATAATAGTATCCATAGTGTGCGGGTCATAGAGTTTCCTTTTTTATTAGATTACTTTACCCGAAGTCAGAAGCAAGGTCTATGCTCGAATTACATGGAAAAATAATGCCATCCGGAGTATCTTATCTAAAAGCAAATTGACAAAATGGCAGAGGAATGGGAAAAAAGACACGTAAAAAAGACAAATATGCTGCGCGGGAAGCAGAGAAATACGAACATCCGATTCCCAGCCGTGAATTCATTCTTGAGTTTTTGACCGAACGCGATCGTCCAGTGACTTTTCGTCAATTATTGACTGAATTAAAACTCGACAAACCACATGAGAAAGAAGCCTTAAGACGTCGCCTAAATGCGATGGTGCGTGATGGACAATTGATAAAGAGTCGAAGTGGAAAG
>CAZKUQ010000180.1:0-3590 GCA_964555965.1 uncultured Coxiellaceae bacterium | reverse complement strand
GACAGGCTTCTTAACCGAGATTCGCGTATTCAGTAAAGATAACCTCGTGAACGTTTGCGAAGATTTTTCGTTCAAATTTGGCCGCGATTAAACGTTCGTTCAGGTCGTGAACGCTTGCAACTAATCATACATCAATTGATCGAGTGCAGTCACATCACCACGCGGCGTACTTTTCATTAATTCATTTAATACATCAACAAGACATAACAAGCGCAACACATTCGGTGTGATGTCATCAAAAATTACTTTCACACCTAATGGCGATCCTTCTGCTTCCTCAAATGTCACGCCAATACCATAACCTAAACATAACGAACTCAATTGATCAGCACGACGTGCAATACCTGGCAACATGCCAGTTGTTGAAAACACTTCTTCCATGGTTAACGGTCTGCCATTCAAACTATAGCGACCATTCATCATCCGTGCGATTTTAATCATTTGTTCAGAAATATCAGCAGCAGCCATAATTAACTTTTCCACCAAGGTTGGGCAATTTTACGAGGACCAGCAACATAAGCACGAAGCCACCGCGAAAACACAGCAACTGTAAAACCAAAACGTTCAAGCAAAGCAAAAAATGTGGTCGCAACAATTGCAAAAATAAATGTCCATAAACGTATATGTAATAGAAAAATTAATAATGGAAAAGTCGCGCGAAAATCGATAATCCAAAATCTAACGTTTCTTGCTGAATCACGCCAGTGCGCCATTGGTTGTTCCTTTTTGTTGCTTATGTTTCTTTTAATCATGTCATCTCCGCGTAAACGGAGATCTACATCGAACAATATTAATATCATAATAGATTCCCGCTTCCGCGGGAATGACGCATATTCAAATATTTTACATTCATGTCATCACATAAAAAGGATTCAATTTTTCGTGATGTCGTTATACCATGTTCTATAAGCTGGAACCGAATGAAAACACAGGGATATCGTAAATATGAACTATTTCAAAATCGCTCTTGGCATATCATTCGCTGTTGTCATCAGTGCTTGTGTGTCGCCCAAACCGCCGCAAGCCACTAATCTTAATCAAACGGAAACATCACTCGCGGAAGCTTCGTATTCTGTTAGCAAATCATTAGTTGATTTGGCAGAAACAGCACAAGCTGCCCATCCTTTACCTGATGTGCCGCCTGCACCTAGCCCCGGATCTTATGGGATGGGTGGATTAACCTCTGTTGATTGGTCAGGCCCAGTGCAGCCATTGGTTGAGCAAATCGCCAAAGCTTCTGATTACCGTGTTCGTGTTTTAGGAACAGCGCCCGGCATTCCTGTCATCGTTACCATTTATGCAAAAAATGCTATGCTGGGAGATGTCTTACGCGATGTGGGATATCAATGCGGCAGACGTGCGTCAGTAACGGTATACCCTGCTTCTCGCGTCATTGAATTACGGTATGCAAAAAATTAAATGGAAATAACACCACATGCGTAAAATATGTTTATTAGGGATGATGACTCTCTTGCTTACCGCATGCGGCATGCATCAACAAAATTTTGCTAATGTTGATACCGCTAATTTATCTGAGCTTGAAAATGTGAAAGTGGAAGCTACTTCTGCTTCTACTTCTGCCACCGAATTAAGTCAATTACGTGTTAAATCATTGCGTGACAGCGCAATGAGCTTGGGTGCACAAGGTGGATTAGCCTGGGCTTCCGCTCGTATGAATATCAAACTAGAAAACGATAGAAAATATCTCGATACGATTTACAATTTTAATGGCATGATGTTGAGCCATGCTGTTATTCCTCCGGTACTCGAAGAAGGTGATAATACGTTGAATCTCGATGATCCGAACACCATTCGTGTATCTGATCGCACTTATAAAATTATTCAACAAGCACGGTTTGCAACCACCGCTCCCAATTGGCGCGAATATTTATGGCTTGCCTACGCAAAACCACCTTTACCAGATAAAACATTGCTGCCCAGAACGAATGAAGAACAAAAAATTTGGAAAGAAGGAATTAATGCCGGCTGGCAAAAAGGCATTGAACAATCATTCAGTATCTTCCAACAAAATTTGGCGCGCTTAAAACGCGATTATCGCGGCATGGCGCTTTATCGAAAATTATTACAATCGAAAATGATTAGCGCACCATTTGTGGCGCGAACCGAATTAGGTGTAACTGGTAATGGCACCGACATGCGTATTAATGATCAAGTACTGCGAATTGTTGAGCTGCCGAAATTGCAAACAAATAGCAGAAGTTGGCGAGCCGTGGTGGTGAAAAATGAATGAATTTCTTTATCAGCAAGAACCGATTCGATTAACCATTGATTCCGTCAATGAAATTTTAATTCATTGCGTGAAATTAGGTGCTTCAGATATTACCTTTCAAACCAGTGAACCCATCATCGCTGAAGTGTTTGGCAAATTAATTAAAATTACGCGGCGAAAATTATCTAACACGGAAATTGGCGAAGTATTAAATGCCATGTATGGGCCAAACGCTACGACAATCATCATGTCGGGCAAAGATATCGATACGCATTATGAGATTCGTCCGAATCGATCCGAGCGTTATCGATTTCGTATCAATGGCACTGGCTGCCAAGTGGAAGGACATGATGGCATTCAAATTACGGCGCGTACCATCCCGACTGATCCGCCAAAACTAGACGCGATGAAGCTGCCGCAAAATATACTCGATGCAATCGCGCCTGAACAAGGTGTGGTATATGTAACAGGTGCGACTGGTTCAGGTAAAAGTACCTTGCTCGCTGCCATTATTCGAAATATCACTGAAGATGCAGAAAGCCATCGCAAAGTGTTAACTTATGAAGCACCAATCGAATTTGTGTTTGATAGCGTCGAAAAAATCTCAAGTATCGTAAGCCAATCAGAAATTCCTCGCCATTTACCCAGCTTTGCTGCCGGTGTGCGTAATGCTTTACGACGTAAACCGCGCTTGATTTTAGTGGGTGAAGCGCGTGATCCTGAAACGATTGCTGCTGTCATGGAAGCAGCCATGACTGGACACCCTGTGTATACCACGTTGCATAGCAACAGCGTGGCTGAAACCATTCGTCGATTAGTGATTACCTTTCCTGCTGAAGAACGCCAAGGTCGCACGATTGATATTATTGAAACCGTGCGTTTAGTGATTTCGCAACGTTTGGTACCAACTGTTGATGGTAAACGCGTAGCGCTGCGCGAATATTTAATTTTCGATGAAAAAATTCGCGATATTTTATTGGAAACCGATATTTTAAATATTACGAATGTCGTGCGTAAACTCGTGCGTGAATATGGCCAAACCATGGCAATTGATGCTGAGCAAAAATGGAAAGAAGGTTTTATCACTGAACGTCAATATCGCATTATTGCCGAACAAGCTAAGCGTGAAGAAAAAGGCGATGCGGGAATGGTAAGATGACTTGCCAAAAATCTGAATAACTCATGTTACGCAATTAACAAATTGTAAACGCGAATTCTGGTTAAGCAATTAAACAAGACTGTTCGTGTCATTGACAGGCGCCTCCTGATGGGTGTCATTCCCGCGAAAGCGGGAATCTCTCTCAGTATTATTTTTAGATCTCTAGATGCCACCTCGCGCAAAAAACGCGCGGCTGGTATG
>CAZKUQ010000179.1:0-3595 GCA_964555965.1 uncultured Coxiellaceae bacterium | reverse complement strand
GGGGATGACGGGAAATGGCAGAGAATGATAGGAAATGGCAGAGAATGATAGGAAATGGCAGAGGATAACCGATAGTAAATTCAACAAGCACCAGGTAAAATATCTGCCCAATAGAAATCAAAACCAAACACACAATACAAATGATTGATTTAAAAAATAAATTTGATGTTATCGTTATAGGCGGCGGCCATGCAGGCACTGAAGCAGCACTTGCTTCTGCCCGCATGGGTGCAAAAACTTTATTACTGACGCACAACATCGAGACCCTTGGACAAATGTCTTGTAATCCCGCGATTGGCGGCATAGGTAAAGGACATTTAGTCAAAGAAATCGATGCATTAGGCGGATGCATGGCACGTGCGATTGATAAAGCCGGTATTCATTTTCGCATGTTAAATGCTAGTAAGGGCCCAGCGGTTCGCGCCACACGCGCACAAGCTGATCGAGTGTTATATAAGCAAATCATTCGCTCATATTTGGAAACTCAACCCAATCTCATTTTGTTTCAACAAGCGGTTGACGATATTTTAATTGAAAACGATCACGTGATTGGTGTTGTCACACAAATGAGCTTAAAAATATATAGCAAAACAGTGGTATTAACCGCTGGTACTTTTCTCGCTGGCAAAATTCATATTGGTTTAAATCATTATGAAGCGGGACGAGCAGGGGATCCGCCAGCCAAAACATTAGCATCACGGTTACGTGATTTACCATTTCGCACTGGCCGCTTAAAAACCGGCACACCGCCGCGCATTGACGGGCGCAGTGTTAATTTTAATGTGATGGAAAAACAATTTGGCGACACACCAACACCCGTATTTTCTTTTTTAGGAAATGCAGCAGAACATCCGCAACAAACGTGTTGTTACATCACTCACACTAACGAAAAAACACATGATTTTATTCGGGCAGGATTATCAGAATCACCGATGTATACCGGTGTCATTGAAGGAGTTGGACCACGTTATTGCCCATCGATTGAAGATAAAATCATGCGTTTTGCTGATAAAACATCGCATCAAATTTTTGTTGAACCAGAAGGATTAACGACTCACGAATTATATCCAAATGGCATCTCGACTAGCCTCCCATTTGCCACGCAAATTGAATTTGTACGCTCCATTCGCGGTTTTGAAAATGCACATATCACGCGTCCAGGTTACGCGATTGAATATGATTATTTTGATCCGCGTGATTTAAAATCTTCCCTCGAAACCAAGCAAATTGCCGGACTTTTTTTCGCCGGCCAAATCAATGGCACTACCGGTTATGAAGAAGCCGCCGCGCAAGGAATCATTGCTGGCATCAATGCTGCACGATTAGTACAAGAGAAAGAAAGTTGGTCACCACGACGTGATGAGGCTTATATTGGCGTGCTAATTGATGATTTAATTACACGCGGCACAACCGAACCTTATCGCATGTTTACCAGCCGGGCTGAATATCGATTAATGTTGCGTGAAGATAATGCTGACCTTCGCTTAACGCCAAAAGCGCATGAATTAGGCCTCATTGATGAGGTTCGCTGGCACGCATTTAATACAAAATGTGAGGCCATTTTGGCAGAAAAAAATCGCTTACAAGCACACATTGTGCGGCCAAATACAGCTGCAAGCGATGAATTAGCTAAGCATTTAGAGCAGCCATTAACACGTGAATATCGTTTATTAGAATTGCTGCGCCGGCCAAATTTATCTTATCAACAATTAATGATGATTGAAGAATTTGGCCCGGGTTTGAGCGATGAAAAAGCAGCAGAACAAATCGAAATTCAAGTGAAATACGCGGGCTATATTGATAGACAAGAAGAAGAAATTGCACGTTTAACGCGACAAGAATCACTTAAAATTCCTAACAATTTTGCTTATGAAAATATTGTTGGCTTATCCAATGAAGTGCGACAAAAATTATCTCTATCACGTCCAGAAACAGTGGGAATGGCATCACGAATTCCCGGAATCACCCCCGCCGCTGTGTCATTATTATTAGTCCATTTAAAAAAATATAAAGCGAGTGGAGAGAAATAATGGCTGATTTTGCTACGCTTTTGAGAGATGCGGCTAAGCAAAATCATTTGATTTTATCACCTCATATAGAAAAAAAATTAATTTGCTATCTTGAATTATTACAAACTTGGAATCGTGTATTTAATCTCACGACCATCACCGATACACGCGAAATGGTTTATCTTCATCTCATCGATAGCTTAATCATTTCGCCTTATTTACATGGCAAAGACATGTTAGATGTGGGAACAGGTGCAGGATTACCAGGCATTCCGCTTGCCATACTTCATCCTGAAACACATTGGACTTTGCTCGATAAAAATAGCAAAAAAACACGCTTTTTAGTGCAAACTATCGCTGAGTTAGGCCTCAAAAATATTTCTGTCATTCATTCACGTACGGAAGATTTTCATCCCTCTATTAATTTTGATACTATTCTTTCACGTGCATTAGGTACGATACGAATGTTTGTGGAAACCACAGCACATTTGTTACAACCAGATGGAATTTTTCTTGCGATGAAAGGAAAATATCCGCATGATGAATTAGCTGATTTACCAAGTGAATTCATTGTGCAAGCAGTGATACCGCTGCAAATCAAAGGGATGAATGTTGAACGTCATGTGATACGTATTCAACGGAAAATATAAAGAGGAATAACTTGTGGGTAAAATTATTGCGATTGCAAATCAAAAAGGCGGCGTTGGTAAAACGACTACGAGTATCAATTTAGCAGCCTCATTTGCTGCCATGAAACGTCGTGTCATGTTGATTGATCTTGATCCGCAAGGCAATGCAACGGTCGGCAGTGGTATTGCAAAATCACAAGTTGAATATTCTTCTGACAAAGTGCTTTGTAACGAAATTGATCTCAAAGAAGCGCTCATTAAAACAGAAGGCGGATTTGATTTACTCGCTACTAATCAAGAATTAATTGTCGCGGAAATGCATTTATTACAAGCGCCACAGCGTGAATATCGATTAAAAACGATTTTAGAAAAGGTCATTCATGATTACGATTATATTCTTATTGATTGCCCGCCATCGCTTAGCGTATTAACAGTGAATGCGCTCACAGCTGCTGATTCAGTATTAATCCCCATTCAATGTGAATATTTCGCACTCGAAGGATTAAGCGGTTTGCTAAGCACAGTCGAACAAATTCGCGCAACAATTAATCCCAAATTACATATCGAAGGTTTATTACGCACCATGTACGATGGTCGCAATCGTTTAGCGCTCGATGTCTCATCACAATTGTTATCACATTTTCCAGAACGCGTTTATCGCACGGTGATTCCACGCAATGTACGTTTAGCAGAAGCGCCCAGTCATGGTGCACCGATTTTGCATTACGATGGTAAGTCGCAAGGAGCCCTCGCTTATTTGGCATTAGCTGGTGAAATTTTGCGGCGCGGCGAGAAGATTGACGCGTAAAATTAATCAATCATTTTAAAATAATTAAGTTTTGCCGCTTTTTGTTAAAATTGAGATGGTCATCTTCGAATCCTTACTTTTAAGTCTTATTGAGGAACGCGAATTCTGGTTAAGCAATTAAGCAAGACTGTTGTCATGCCAGCCGCGCG
>CAZKUQ010000178.1:0-3641 GCA_964555965.1 uncultured Coxiellaceae bacterium | reverse complement strand
TACCAGCGACAAAAGAGGCCATCAAAAAATATCAAGATCACTTGGATGCGACATCCAAAGAGATGATAAAAACCGGTGAACATTTTCCATTAGAAATGTGGTTAAAGGTTTATAAAATTTATAGCGCGAACTTTAATCCGTGGGGTACAAATCAATGTTCTTGCTATAGCGTGGATGTGATTGGTTATCTATTACGTTTTGCACCCGCAGTAGATGCTGAGCGTTTTGTGATTGGTTTAGAGAAAGCAGTATCAGTAAATGATAAGCTGTCGAGATCATTTGATTTAAGAAATGGTAGACAATATTATCCTCTCGTTGATAATCCTAATTTCTCTCTTGGTCATTCTCATTTTGTTGATGGTGATTTTGGTGGGCGCGTATTAGGTCGTAGTAAATTTTGGTGGTGTCAAGTGTCCGGCGTGTACGGCCGCTTACAGAATTATGTCAAACAAAAACAGGATACCTTGAAAAATTTAAGCAGCGACTTGAGCAACCATCCGAGCAAGAAAATGAAAATCTAGGTCGGTTGTCTTGTCACTTGATCAATAATACTAAAATTTCTTGTTCTTCAATTTTATAAATAATTTGATGATGATTCACCTCTTCATTATACAATCCAGTCATCCCATCAATTTTTTTTGCACCTGGCGGTCTCGGATTTACAGCTAACGCTTCAATAATGCGAAGAATATTTTTTTGTGCTTTTGGACTGACTGCTAGAATTTGTCTTCTAGCAGCAGGTGCAATTTTAATATTGTACGGTGTGATCACGTTTGTCAGCCTATTTCATCTTTCAAATCATCAAGTGTGATTGTGCCGTGATCTCGTGCTTCTTTTAAGCTTTCGGTTGCTGCTTCTAAGTCACTTTTATTTTGTATCTGTAGAATAAGTTGTAAATCTTCAATGGGAATAATGGCAGCAACTTCTTTGCCGCGTCGAGTGAGAATAATTCGCTCTTTGTGATGAGAGACGCGATTAATCAATTCAGAAAATTCTTCTTTTGCATCAGCGGTGTTAATAGAGAAATTTGTCATGCACAGTATCCTTGATCGTATAAACTCTGCGGCTTGCCGCAGGTCTTTACCGATGGGGTTTCTTAAGGGGAGAAGCGGTAGCTCTTCCCTTAAGTCGCGAGCACGAATTGATTTCGTGCGAAGCGATATAAACATAAAGACTAGGCAGTTTTAAGTGTCTCTTCTTTTTCCATGCCTTCATTATATTTGCCAGTAGATGCAAGGCTGTTTAACATGGCGCGCTTATAAAATGCTTGTTGCGCTGCCGACACATTTTTTGTTTGTCCAGCCCATGTTTTCATTGCGTAATCTTGCAAGGCACGCGCATAAGAATAACTTAAATTCCATGGCAAATTACCAAGCTGATTCATGGCATTTAAGTTGGCGGTTGCTTGCTCAGGCGTTTGTCCGCCAGATAAAAAGTTGATGGTAGGAACGGCGCCTGGCACAGTGCGTTTTAAAACGCGTACTGTTGCTTTTGCAACTTCTGCCACGCTTGCTTTTTGCGCGCAAGCTTTACCGCTAATGACCATACTTGGTTTGAGTACGATGTATTCTAATTTAACGTGATGACGATATAGCGCACTAAATACTTCATGAAATACAGGTTCGCTTACTTCTTCACAGCGAGCGATTGTGTGGTCACCATCAATTAATACTTCTGGTTCAACAATCGGCACAATACCTTGTTCTTGGCAAATGGCAGCATAACGTGCTAATACTTCGGCATTCGTTTTGATAGCCAGTGTGCTTGGTGTATTAGCAGAAATATTATATACCGCGCGCCATTTTGCAAATGTGGCACCTTTTGATTTGTAATCAACTAATCTTTCTGCTAAGCCATCTAATCCTTGCGTAATGTTTTCATCAGTTGTATTAGCAAGATGGACAAGCCCTTTATCCACTTTAATGCCTGGTAATACACCAAGTTTTTTGAGTAGTTCAGGAAAAGTAATTCCTTGGCTGGTTTTTTGATTGAGTGTTTCTTCAAATAAAATAACGCCCGCAATGAATTGATTAAATTCAGGCGTGGTCATTAGCATTTCACGGTAAGCGCGGCGAGTATCTTCCGTTGATTCAATGCCAACGGCTTGAAAACGTTTGGTAATAGTGGGGCTGCTTTCATCAGCAGCTAAAATACCCTTGCCTTTGGTAGAAAGTATTGCAATGGTTGCTTCTAATTCTTTCATGATGGTGGTCATATGAGATCCTTACATTTTAGATAGAATAAGTGGCCAAAAGATATCATAAATTCCACGGGGATGCGATACCGATTGGTGAAAAATATTTCACCCTTCATTTTGCAAATGAAGGGTTCATATCGAGATTAGTAAGCGTATTCGTCTGCTGCTCTGCGGCAAGAAAAAGATTTTTTAGGATTTTCTTTTTTAGGTTCTTCTTGTGGCGGTACGATTTTGCTCGGCACTTTAAATGTACTCTGAGAGCGTAATGGTGAAGTTGATTCGATTTTTGTGCTAGTTGATTCATCACGTATACGATCGTGTTCACGATGGTGAATTTTTTTGCGAAAGACAACTGGTTCTGTCGGTTTCTCTTCAATGGTTTCTACGCTGCTTTCCCCCGGCTTCTTTTTGATTTTTTTCTTGATGACAGGCACATCAGTGTCGGCTGTTTTTTCAGGTTTCGGTGCCGTACGCTTTGGTTCTTCATCTTGTTGTAAAGCAGAAGATGTGGTTGATTCATTTTTAACAACCTTATCTTCAATAACAGGTGTTTGGCTGAGAGCAGGATTTAAAACGGATGTTGTTTCAATTTTGATTTGCTGTACTTGCTCATTATTGGTGGGAGCAGCTGACGGTATGTTTGTCACTGGTGGCGTGAACTGTTTTTGTAGTTGTGTTGTTGTGGATTTCGTTTGGTTTATTTTGATTTCTGCTTGATCAGTTGGTGATAACATTTCGCACCAGAGAAATGTACGTTTATTGCTGCAACAGTTTTGTTCAAAATCGGCAAATGATTTTTCGTCTAATTCTTTTGCTTTGGGTTCGCTTTCTTTGATGTAATCAGTAAAATATTTTGAATGATAATCGGTTTTGTCACTAGCTGCTATGAACTGTTTTATCGAAGTGGTAATTTGTGTATTTGCGTTTGTTTGAGCGCTAGCCACATAGCTGCGCACGTTCTCAAGTTCTGGTTCTTTATCTAATTGTGTTAACAAGTAAGAGCGAATGGCAGTTAATGTTTGTAGTAATAAATCTTTGCCGTCAGAAAAATGTGTACCAACGAAGGGAATACGAGAAATAATTGCTTTAGTGGCTGTTTTTGTGAGGGTTTGTTCAATATTTTTTTGATTTTCTTCTTCATAACTGATTAAGTAAACAACATTAATCCAGTCATTTGTATTTTTTGCATCTTTTGCTTTTAATAAAACTTTTCTACAGATTTCTTTTTTTTCATCGGATAATTTATTTTCAGAAGCGCGAGTGGTTAAGTAATTTTCAATGAGTGCTTTGACAACATTAAGATTTGGTTGTGGCATGGAACCTCCCTGAGACTGTGATGTTTTTTTAAAATGAATCTAATTGATCTTACGGATTCTTGCTTAAGAAATTCTTAAGTGCGAAGAAATTTATTTTGTCCTTCGAAACATGTATCCGTTCGTGCTGA
>CAZKUQ010000177.1:0-3641 GCA_964555965.1 uncultured Coxiellaceae bacterium | reverse complement strand
ATGTTTGTCATTATCAACATCCTTCTAGTAAAAAAACAGCATTTTTAATTCATGGGCTAGGTGGTCGTTCAGGACAATGGCTGCCACAGCTTACTGTTCTGAAAAAAGATTATTCTGTCGTCATTCCAGATTTATATGGTCATGGTCAGAGCGATAAACCCAAACCATCTAATGCTTTTAATCCATATACATTTTCTGAATATGAACAAGACTTACGAATTTTATTTAATCGATTTGCAACTGATACTAATATTATTGCAGGTCATTCATATGGCGGTGCGCTTGCAGCATCGCTAGCGATTGATCATCAAGATAAAGTCAATCGGCTTGTTTTAATTTCACCAGTACCGTGTACTCCCAATTTGCAAATTTCATGGGCTTATAAATTGCCTTTGTTTATGATGGAAATTTTCCGTTTTTTATTAGAAAAAAAGGCACAAAAACAATCTTTTGATCCAACGACAGATCCTAAAATTATTGAAACTGAGTTATATGAATCTAGAAAAAATCCTATGTATGTGATTAAAGCAGCGATTGATGGGATGTTACAAATGCAAAGAATTGATGTGACGATGTTGACAGTACCAACATTAATTTTGCTCGGTCAGCATGATCAATTAATTTTATCTGAAGTTTCACAAAAGTTTTATCAACAGTTACCACATCATCGAATAATAATGCTAGACAATATTGCTCATATGGCACTTGCTGAAAAACCAGATGTGGTAAATATTGAAATGACGAACTTTTTACAAGAAGAATTTCAATTTCCACTTCGTGATCGCGCTATGTAAACGTGAAGAAGAGCCAATGCAAATACGCAGGCATGTATGCTGCGCTTTCTCCTCGATTTTTCGTTCAACTTTGTCTCGCGCTTAAGCGTTTTGCGTTAATTAAAGGTAACCTCATGAACGATTAATAAAAACGTTAACACGCATTTTTCTTTTTGTATTCATCAGGTGTACAAAATGTCACAGAATCATTTGTCCAACTATATGCAATTCCTTTACTTTGATAACCACGGATTTTAATTTGATTATTTTCAACATTGACGCCCCAAAAAGTATAATTATTTTTTTTGTCTTCTGATCGAATGTAAGCTTCTTTTTGGATGTCAACCACTTTGGTTTGGATTTGTTCTTGTGGTGCGAGAGTGAACGTCGGAATTAGGTCTGGCAGTACATCGGGATTTTTCCCAACAATAAATTTCAATTCCGAATTGAAATGATTGGTGATTGTTAATTGATTTGTAGCTGCATTAGCTTGTGTATTAACTAGCAGTATTAATAAAAATAATTTCTTTTTCATCTTTTATTTCTTTAAAAATAATATTCTGACATTTGAAATGAATTTTCTGAATAATCAGAATCATTATCATCACGTTTATCATCACGTTTATTATTATGTTGCGAATTTCTTGTTTCGTTATTGTTAAACAGTAAAACACCAGCCACCATCGCAAGTGCCACAGTACCAATGGTTAAAAATGTTGTTGCCTTTGGTAACGTAAGAAATTTTTCACCTTCTTTTTTTGGCCTTAATTCTGAATTATATCGATTACCGGTCGTATTAATCGCATCTATCATCCACGCTCGAAAATGTTTATTGATATATTTTGTTAGAATAGTGCATTGGTTAAGAGCTATTTTTTTCTTTTCAAATAACTCATCTTCTTTTTGTTTTGCAATTTTTTTATCAAGCTCCGCTGAGGTTTCTTTAGATTTTTCTTTTTCTTTGTTAGGTTCTGCAAAAATTTTTGCAGATAATTGATGATGGATTTCTTTGACAAAAGAGCAGATAATATCTGCGATATCTAATTTGTTTTTTGATTCCCATTCAAGGGAGGTAATAATTTCTTCTTTTACTTGGCTGGTATAAAGTAAATCATCGCAAGCAATTCTAGCAATCCAATTTTCAAATGCTTGTATCAAAGTACTTGTTTCTTTATCTATTTCAAATTCATTTTTTTCATCCGGAATCTTTTCCGGCATTTTTTTAATACATTGTTGATAAACAATCCATAAATTATCAAAGGTAAAATCATCAACTAAACTGAATGGAAAATCATCAAAGGCATATTTGAGACCTTTTTTGATATTTTTTTTGCTTTTTTCTAATGTCTTCGTTTTTAATTCATTATTCTTAAAGGCATCATGTAATAATTCGATGAAGGGTTTTCGTGCGTCGCTCATAATCGACTTCCTTATTTAATAGCCAGATTGATTGAGAATGTAATTCGAGTCATGTTAGGAATCAACATAAACTCGATTATATGAATATTTTGTATAATTTTTCATCTCATGTTATAAATTAATACAGTGTTATATTGCATCAAAAGAATGATGATGGAGTAGAAAATGGATTTCAAAAAATGGATGTTGGTAATTTTTTTGGCGGGAAAAGCGTCTAGTGTATGGGCTGATGATGCAACAGATCTTGCAAAAAAGACGCAGAATCCAGTGGAAAAGATGATTAGTGTGCCGTTGCAAAATCAATTTAATTTTGGTTATGGCCCGCATCAAAACACTCAATATTTTCTTAATGCCAAACCAGTTGTGCCATTAACTTCTACTTCGTCACTTAATTTTATTGGGCGAGCAATTATTCCTTTTGTGCATCAACCAAATTTATATCCTGGTCGAGGCGACATTAATGGGATTGGTGATATTAATCCAACTTTATTTCTTTCGCCAGCTAATGCAGGACAAATTATTTGGGGAATTGGTCCGACGATGATTTTGCCAACTGCTACCAATAAACAATCTGGTGCGGGAAAATGGAGTATTGGGCCAGAAGTAGTCATTTTGGGTATGCCAAATGATTGGGTGTTGGGGGTGCTTGCTTATAATGTTTGGTCTGTCGCAGGTGATGCGAATCGAACGAATGTGAATGAACTTAATTTGCAATATTTTATTAACTACAACATGCCGCATGGTTGGTACATTAATACGACACCAACTATCACATCTGATTGGTATGCTACATCAGGAAATCGTTGGACAATTCCATGGGGAATCGGCGCGGGACATGTGTTTAGCATTGCAAAACAAGCATTAAACATGCAGTTGCAAATTTACACCAATTCATCCGCGCCTAAAACAACTGGTGCAAATTGGACAGCTTACTTTACTATTTCGCTATTGTACCCTGAGTCGTGATGTTCATCAGAAGGTGACAGCAACACCAGCTAGTGGTCCGAATAATTTCATATCCCAATTAAAATATTTTGCTTTATTACCATCTGTATAATGCTGATCAAGTAAACGATATCCAATATAAAAGGTGGTATTATTGAATATTAATTTAGGGCTATATCCTAATACTGCCGAAACGTTATAACTATATTGGCTGCTTGCGTTGGTTCCGCCGATATCACCGGCAAAAATAGCTGACCAAGCTTTGCTAATTTCATAATTGATACGCGCACCAATGATTGGATCGGTCCAATATTGATTGTTTTCGATTTGTAAATGCAACTTAGCGACATCCACATTAACAGTGGTATCGTTTTCTGTGTAGCGAAATCCAACGTAAGGTGAAATTGAAATGGAGCTTGTTTCCCCATAACAGGAGTATGCAAAACAACGTTTATAAATTTGATAAGCAAGACCACCGCTCGTGATACCAAATCTGTTTTTTGC
>CAZKUQ010000176.1:0-3642 GCA_964555965.1 uncultured Coxiellaceae bacterium | reverse complement strand
TGGCATCCAGAGATCTAAAATAATGCCGAAATTAACCAAAAAATAGATGCCAGCTTTCGCTGGCATGACAGGCTTCTTAACCGAGATTCGCGTCATTAATAAATCTTAGATAATATAAAGTATTTACAATCCATAGCGCAGATTATGCACGCGTAATCATCCCTATCACTTATCCTCCAAAACGGCTTCATAAAGTGAGCTCATACAAAATAACCCGGACAAAGTAACAAGCTTTGGCCGGGTTATAAAAATAAAATAAATAATACTTATGCCAGCGGTTCCCGCTGACCTTACGCGATGGGGTGTTCTTAGAGGGGAGAATCGCGATTCTCTCCTCGTCGTTCCAGCACAAGCTTTGCTTGTGCGCAGCATATAAACATATAAACAATTGAAGGAGTTTTCGCGCTTTTCAGCGGGAACTCCTGTACTTATGCTACGGTTGCTAAGCCAGCTTTTGCTTGTTCAACTAAAGCTGTAAATGCTGCTTTATCGTGTACAGCTATATCAGCAAGCACTTTTCTATCAATATTAATTGAAGCTTTTTTCAACCCATTCATAAATGCACTATAACTCATATCATGCGCACGAGCTGCTGCATTAACACGAATAATCCACAACGCACGAAATTCGCGTTTTCTCTGACGACGATCACGAAACGCATACTGCCCTGCTTTGATTACCGCTTGCTTTGCAACGCGATAAATGCGGCTACGAGCGCCATAATAACCTTTGGCTTTCGCAAGAACTTTTTTATGTTTTGCTCTTGCCGTCACCCCACGTTTAACTCTTGGCATAACAATTTCCTCTTACAATAAATCTTTCGCTGTGAATAATGAGACTTCAATTAAGCATATGGAAGCATTTGATCAATTCTGCCTAATTCCTCATCACGAACTATCATGCCTTTGCGAGCATGACGTTTTACCTTAGTAGATTTGCAGCTCATCATGTGTCTGCGCTTCGCGCTGGTACACTTGTAACCACCGCTACCTGTTTTACGAAAGCGCTTTGCAGCACCACGATTTGACTTTAACTTTGGCATTTCATTACTCCAACCTTTAATTTGTAACAAATTATTTTTTCTTCGGGCCTAGCACCATTACAATTTGGCGCCCTTCAAATTTTGGATGCTGCTCAACAACACCAAAATCTGCCAGCTCTGCCAATATTTTTTGCAACAATTGCATTCCTAATTCTGGGTGCGACATTTCACGCCCACGGAATCTCACCGTTATTTTTGCTTTATCACCATTTTCAAGAAACTTGATAATATTTCGAAGTTTGACTTGATAATCTGCTTCTTCTGTCGCAGGCCTTAATTTGACTTCTTTAATCTGGATTTGCTTTTGTTTCTTTTTGGCAGCTGCTTTGCGCTTGCTCAATTGAAACTTATATTTGCCATAATCCATGATTCGACATACGGGCGGTTTTGCTTCTGGAGAAACCTCAACCAGATCTAACCCTGATTCTTCAGCAATTTTTCTTGCTTCATTGGTATTCACCACGCCAAGTTGCTGACCTTCTGCGTCTATTAAACGAACCTCGTACGTGCGAATTTCTTCGTTAACTCGAGGTTTTTTTTCTGTGCTAATTCTACATCCTCCTATTCAGTTCTACCTAGTCGTGCAATATCAGCACGCATCTTTTCGACAAATTGGCTGATTGACATACTGCCGAGATCAGTACCATCTTGAGTTCTAACTGAGACGGACCGTGATTCTACCTCACGATCACCCACGACTAAAAGATAAGGCACGTGTTCAATTGTGTGTTCGCGAATTTTAAAGCCGATCTTCTCATTTCTCAAGTCTGATTTCACTCTAAGCCCATGTTTTTTCAAATCCAAGGTCATTTTTTCAACAAAATCAGCCTGCTTATCGGTAATATTCATGATCACGGCCTGAATAGGTGCTAGCCAAACTGGCATTTTACCACCGTAATGCTCAAGTAAAATGCCCATAAAACGCTCTAATGAGCCTAAGATAGCTCTATGCAACATAACAGGCGTCTTTTTGCTGCCATCTTCAGCAATATAATAAGCTTCTAACCGCTCAGGTTGAGCATAATCCAATTGTAATGTTCCACATTGCCAGGTTCGACCTATACAATCTTGCAAGTGAAATTCCACTTTAGGACCATAGAAAGCACCCTCACCAGGTTTAACTTCAAACGCTAAACCTGCTGCTTTTAATGCTTCTGCTAATGAATTTTCTGCATGATCCCATAAACCATCCGTACCAATACGTTTATCAGGGCGTGTAGCGAGTTTCACTATCACATCATTAAAACCAAAATCACGATACACATCTAACACTAATTTAATAAAATGTGTTGCTTCTGCTTGTATCTGGCTTTCAGCACAAAAAATATGAGCATCATCTTGCGTCATTTGTCGAACACGCATGAGCCCATGCATCGCACCCGTCATTTCATTACGATGCACACAACCAAATTCTGCGAGTCTCACTGGTAAATCACGATAACTTTTCAATCCCTGTTTAAAAATCTGCACGTGACATGGGCAGTTCATTGGTTTGATGGCATACACTTTTTCATCAGATTTTACAGTGAACATTTCTTCGTTGAACATACCCCAGTGGCCTGACTTTTTCCAAAGCTCTAGATCAACAATTTGCGGCGTGACGACTTCTTCGTAATTATTTTCGGCTAATTTTTTGCTAATATATTCGCGAATCGTGCGATAAATCGCCCAGCCATTTGAGTGCCAAAATATCATTCCTGGCGCTTCTTCTTGAATATGAAATAAATCCATATTCTTGGCGAGCTTGCGATGATCACGCTTTTCAGCTTCTTCTAAATTTTTAAGATATTCATCTAATGTTTTTTTATCTTTCCATGCCGTTCCATAAACACGTTGCAACATTTCATTATTAGAATCACCGCGCCAATAAGCGCCAGATACTTTTGTTAATTTAAATGCTTTTAGCATTCCCGTGCTTGGCACATGCGGGCCGCGGCATAAATCAGCAAAATCACCTTGCTGATAAATAGTTAATATTTCATCTTGAGGAATATCTTGAATAATTTTTACTTTATATTCTTCGCCCAAATCTTTGAAAAATTTTATTGCTTCATCACGGGAAACCACTCGACGCGAGACTAAATAATTTTTTCCTACGATTTCATGCATTTTTTCTTCGATTTTAGCCAAATCTTCTGGTGAAAACGCACGACCGAAAGCAAAGTCATAATAAAAACCATTTTCAATCACTGGACCAATCGTCACTTGTGCGGTTGGAAAAAGTGATTTCACTGCTTGCGCTAATAAATGCGCTGTTGAATGACGGATGATTTCGATACCTTCGGGATCACGATCTGTAATGATGCGAATCTTGGCATCATTTTCGATTAAGTAAAACGTATCCACCAATTTGTCGTTCACTTGTCCAGCAATAGCAGCTTTTGCAAGTCCACTGCCAATACTTGCTGCCACTTCTGCAACCGTAATTGGTGCTTCAAAACTTTTTTGGGTTCCATCTGGTAAGGTGATGACAGGCATATTAATTACTTCATGTCGTATATTTTAATTCAGTACAAAATAAAATCCCCTGCTAATAACTGCAAGGGATAAGAAAATGCTCTTTAGGCACGAGTGGGATCGAACCACCGACCACCACCATG
>CAZKUQ010000175.1:0-3693 GCA_964555965.1 uncultured Coxiellaceae bacterium | reverse complement strand
CTCTGGGGGCGGCCGTATGCAAAAAATCAAATTTCTAACCCTAGACGCACTAGCCTGTTGCAGTCAAACATATCTTTTGCAGCTTATTTCACACTGAAAATATCTAGCACTTCAGAGGGGATAAGTGGTTTTGAAATAATGGCATCTGCGCCGTCGAACGGCATTGTTTTGGATGATGACCAAGTAATAATAATACTTCTTTTACTCTCATCAAGGTTTTTGTCTTGCTCAATTTGACGGATTGTTGACGTTGCTAATTGACCATTCATCATTGGCATTTGGTAATCCATGATAATGTAATCATAATTTGCATTAGTATCTGATATCTTTATGACAACCATTTCAACAGCATTTTTACCATCTGAAGCTTCATCAATTTCAAATAGTAATGGCAGCTTTTCCAACTGACTAATGAATATTTGTCGGTTATGGAAATCATCATCGGTTATTAAGATTTTCAATACTTTATTTGGGTGCATAATAATCTCTTCCAATAATTATGGTTTTAATATTATCTGTATACCTAAAAAACATTTATGATATAAAGTTAAATATATGGTTATTTGATTAAGCTAACAATCATTAACTATACTTACAAATATAATAAGGAACTAGTTCTATGGATCATACCCCGCTGCGAATAGTGCAGATAAGTGATACACATCTTATGTCTGAAAAAGATGGGGCATTACTGGGCGTTAAAACTGACGACAGTTTTAGATCAGTGGTAGAGCTACTTAAACAAGATAAAAAGAAACCAGATTTGATTTTGCATTCAGGTGATATTGCACAAGATGGTTCTGAAAAAGCCTATCTTCGTTTAGCGACATTACTGAGTGAGTTAAACGTGCCAATTTATTGTGTTCCAGGTAACCATGATAATCCAAATATCATGGCAAATGTATATCCACAAGAAATGGTTTCTGATAATCGACATATTGTTTTTAAAAAATGGCATTTGATTATGTTAAATTCTCAAAAACCAGGTGCAGTGGAAGGATTTCTTGACCAAACTCAATTACGATTTATGCAAGCTAGCTTGCAGTTACATCCAGAACATTATGCCGCTATTATTTTTCATCATCATCCTGTTTTAGTAAATTGTTGTTGGCTTGATAAATTAGGATTGATAAACGCAGATGAATTTTGGAGAGTCGCCTTGCATTTTTCAAATATTAAAGGTGTTTTCTTTGGACATGTGCATCAAGAACTTGAGCAAGCACATAATGGGATAGCATGTTTTTCAGCTCCATCGACATGTATTCAATTTAAACCACGACAAGAACATTTTACGCTTGAAAAAATACCGCCTGGTTATCGATGGATAGAGTTATATGAAGATGGTTCGATACAAACAGGTGTTGTTCGAGCTGCTAATTATGTTGGTGTTTTTGATCCTCATGCAAAAGGATATTAACCATCTTAATTTCGAATGAATAAACTATAAATAAGAATTAATAAAATAAATAAACTGATAAAAATAAAATATCGGTCACGAATAGCAATGTAATAGCCAAAAAGAAATATCACACGTATCACTTGTGTGATGACTAAACAAGCTAACCCAAGTTCAATCATATTAATGGGTGAAGCAAATGAAATGGTTTTGAAAATATGCCAGATACTAATTTGATAATGATTCGCTTGTAAAATGTTGTCTTGAAGATTTTCCATGCCATATGAAAATAAAAATGAAATTCCTCCAAAGGTAACTAAAGCTGTTGATAGCAACATCCCCCAAGTTAAAATGTTGCTACTGATTTTTTGTAATTGACTTGTCGACATCATGATAAATTTCCAACAATCGCTTGATAAAACATTTCTAATCCTACGAAACAGATGACGATACTGAAAATAATTCGCAGCCAATAAGTATTTACTTTCGTTAAAATTCGCGCACCAAGAAAAGATCCAATTATCACACCAATCATGATAGGAAAAGTAATAATTGGTTGAATGTATCCGCGTTGAAAATAAATACCGGCACTAACTGCAGCAGTGATACCAATCATGAAATTACTCGTAGTAGTGGCAACTTTATAAGGAAGTCTCATTACTTGATCCATCGCTAATACTTTCATGACACCAGCACCAATACCTAATAATCCAGATAAAGCGCCAGCAATCAACATGATTACCCACGCAAAAGGTAAATTCTGCACTTGGTAATTTTGTAGTTTATTTTTTAATGGATAAGAACCATTTAATTTTAATCGTGCAGCCCATGGATGAGATATTAAATAATTTTCATTTTCTTCCTGACGCAAGATAGTCAAATAAGCAGAAAGAAATAACACGATGCTAAATAGAATGGTGAGAAAAAATTTAGATACGAATGCAATTAATAATGCGCCGATATAAGCGCCAATAACAGTAGCTGTTTCAAGAAACATCCCAATTCTGAGATTTGTATATCCTTCGCGCAAATAAGCAGCTGCGGATCCCGATGAAGTGGCAATGACACAAATTAATGATGCGCCCATGGCATAATGAATATTGATATGAAAAATCAACACCAGCACTGGAATGATGATAAAACCACCGCCTAAACCTGTCATTGAGCCTAATAATCCGGCAATCACTGCAAAACATAGCAAAAGAATCGCAAAAACAATTATCGTCAAAGTGAAGACACCTAATAAATTTTTCATTATAAAAGATTATATTAGCGACATTTTCTCATTGTATTCAATGAAAAAGAAAGGATAAATAAGGTAAAATAATAAGAAATAATAAAGAAAAATAAAAAGAGGGAGTGTTAGCTATGCGAACGAAAAAAGTTCTTTTTGCATTGCTTGCAGTCTTATTGGCTGTTTCCTCATTTCCTTCTTATAGCAAAACGAAAGCAGCTAAACCAATTAAATGTGAAGATGGCTTTACCTGTTTAAAAGTAAAACGCGGACAAAGTTGGCAATCGCTTTTCCCTGATGAAGATATGCGCGGTATTGTAATGCGAGTTAATCGTCGAAATGGGCAATTGTATTCTGGTCTTATTATCAGAATACCAAATGATATAGAAACAGGTGATTTATTAGATTATTCACCATTTCCACGTCAGATTGACTCACCGCAAGAAAAATTAGTTGTGGTAGACCTAAACTTACATGCATGGGGTGCATATGATTGGGACGGCGAGTTAGTCAAATGGGGACCTGCAACAGGTGGTGCTGGTTGGTGTCCTGATATTGACAGATCATGCCGAACAAAAGCCGGGACATTTAGAGTTTATTCGCTTGGCAGCAGTAATTGCGTTTCGAGCAAATTTCCCATCCCAGATGGTGGTGCTCCCATGCCATATTGCATGTTTTTTCATGGTGGACAAGCATTACATGGTTCACCAGGTGGGGTGATTCCTGGTAATGTTAGTCATGGCTGCGTAAGATTATTTGTGCAAGATGCAGAATGGTTACGTTACGATTTTGTTGATCCGCCAATTACTGAAAATGATTATCGCGGTACAAAGATAATTGTCGTTCCTTATGGTTCCAAAAGTTGATTATTTGCAAACGTTCACGAGTTATCTTTACTGAACACGCGAATCTCAGTTAAGAAGCCTGTCATGCCAGCGCAAGCTCACTAGTGTCTGGAATAATTTAGCTTGTCATCCCTGCGAAGCTCACTAGTGTCTGGAATAATTTAGCCTGTCATGCCAGCGAAAGCTCACTAGTGTCTGGAATAATTTAGCCTGTCATG
>CAZKUQ010000174.1:0-3719 GCA_964555965.1 uncultured Coxiellaceae bacterium | reverse complement strand
GTTTCAAGGGTGATACCCCTTTGGGTAGTTACGATTGGGATTGGTTATTTACACCAACAGGAAAACAAATAAAGTTGTACAAAAAGGAAGACTAGGGCGTATTTAATACAGAATACGTAAGTAATTTTTTTAAAAAATACATTGAAAATAAAGAAACTGCGATAGTTGAGGATTGGCAGTGCAGACTATTTAGCGATAGGGAATAAGGTGGTTACTTCCATTATGCATGACCTAAAACACAACAGTCAAATCCAACTTCTTTTCGTGTGCTTATCGCTCATTCCGCTGATGTGTCTTGGTATGGATTTGTACGTTCCATCGCTACCCGCTATGCAGCGCTATTTCCATGTCACGCCACACGCCGTGCAATTAACGATTGTGTTATATACGTTTGGTTTTGCATTAGCGCAGCCTTTCGTTGGTATGATTGCAGATCGCATCGAGCAAAAATCTTTTATTTTGGCCGCATTGATTTTGTATTGTTTGTCCGCAATCGCGTGTGCATTCAGTACTGATATACAGTATTTATATGTTTTTCGTTTTTTCAGCAGTGTTTGCGCTGCTTGCACTTCAAACGCCGTTCGCATTTTAATTTCAGAAAACTTTGAAGGAAAAATGTTGGCGAAAGCCAATAATTATTACGTCATGGGTTGGTCGATTACGCCGATTGTAGCACCCGCGATCGGCGGTTATCTGCAACATTATTTTGATTGGCAGGCCAATTTTTATTTTATTGCTTTATACAGTGTATTTAGCATAATGTGTGTCATGTTTTTCTTGCCCGCTAAAATAAAATATCATGAACACACTTTATCTGTGTGGCAGAAAACATGGCAGACTTGGAAAATACTATTAAATGACAAACCGTTTCTTTATGGCATTTTTATTTTATCGGTTGAAAATGCCATTTTATTTTTATACTACGCAGCCACCCCTTTTATCATTCAAAACACACTGTATTATAATGCTGCAGAATATGGGAAAATTGTGTTGTTTGGTGGCGTGTCGTTTTTATTGGGCTCATTATTAAACGGAAAATTAATTAATTATTTTTCGATTGAAAAACTCATGAGCGTAGGTGTGTTCGGTGCGCTATTGGTGAGTGTGATCACCATCATACTGATTCTGTTGTTACACTCGAATGTTCATCCCACCTTGGCGATAACAATCATTCCTATTTTCTTAATATTTATGTTGGATGGTTTTGTCTTTGCTAACACAGTATCCAAAATCATGGCGAGTTATAAAAATATTGCCGGCACAGTGAATGGGTTTATGATAGGGGGCTTGAATTTGTTGGCAACCGCCATTGTGTTTGTTGGCTCACATTATTTTAATTTACATCATTTGCTGACACTCAATATCATTTATTGTGTGTTGTTACTTTTGGCGATGTTGTTTTACTGTTTTCTTTGTAAGTATAGCACTACCCACTAAGCTATAGACATGAATATCTGGTACAATTCCGCGTGTTTAAATTAACAAGGAATGTATTATGGGGAGTCCGTATCATCTCGATTTAAGAAAACGAGTAATGAAAGCAATTCATGCCGGCATGGCAAAAACAAAAGCAAGTGAAGTGTTTAATATTTGTCGTCAAACAATTTACAGCTGGATAGCACTTGAAAAAGAGCGGGGTCATTTAGAGCCGAAAAGTGATTATCAAAATGGTCATGGTCATGGTATTTCAGATTTAGATTCATTTAAAAAATATGTAAACAACCATCCAGATCAAACGCAAGAAGAAATGGCTGAAAAATTTTCAGTTGGCTCATCAACGATTGGACGCACATTACAAAAGATTAGATACACTCGAAAAAAAAGAGTCACACGTACTCAGAGCGAAACGAAGAAAAAAGGCGTGAATTTGAAGAAAAAATAAAAAATATTGATTCATCTGAAATAATTTACGTCGATGAATCCGGAATGAATGATAATGATTTTTATCCGTATGCTTATGCTGAAATTGGTAAGCGATACTACGAATCACGCCCGGGTCATTACAAAAAAAGAATAAGTATGGCGTGATGAAAAATACAACAGAACGTTTTACACAAACAGTTCAAGATTACATTAAGTATCGCCCATCTTATCCCAAAGAAGTCTTGGATGTTTTAATGAATAATCTTTTTCGATGGTGTTGTGTTACGCACACCTGTCGAGTGCTCATCTACAAGAGGCGGCGAATCGAATTAGCGTTACAAATTCCCTACATGTCAAACCATCAGAGGAAACTTTGACTGGTGAGTGTGTTACAACTCACTGAATTTTTTAAGAAATTTTGTGGGCCCACTAGGACTCGAACCTAGGACCAAAGGATTATGAGAAGGTGTGGCGGGTTTGTCAAGCAATGCAATTTGGCACTTCTCCGGTCTCATGAGGTAACCCAAGCCACTTTTCTATAAAAAATCGATTTTTCTTCCGGAACTGAAAGCTGTCTGATCTTCAATGCGAAGTACTCTGTGTCGCGTATTCCGCGAGCCCTTTTTCGAATCAAGCCAATGCCAACATTGCCAGCTTCTATACGCGCTGTGGTGAGGTGATATTTTGCGTAATTGCAGATTCCTGTTTTGTGTCGTCGCAATAGCCCTGCGAATTTTTTGATGTAAGTCATGCCAGTTTCATCAGCTAATTGGCACCAGGTTTCTAACGTGGCTTGCATCGATGCAACCGTTGAATTTTGCCAAAGCATTTGCAATTGTTCTTTCAAAATATAGAGTGAATTAATATTTTTATTTTCGTGTAATAACGTTTGTAATTTATTTTGCTGCTCTTCATTTAATTTGTCCGAATTTTTTAATAATAAATAACGTGAGCCAACGATTAATTCTTTTTGTGTATCATCTGCCTTTCTAAATTCTGCTCTGCGCTGATTATCCATTGCTTTACAGAAATTTTGCATCACGTGAAAACGATCAAAGACAATATCGGCATTGGGTAAATCATCACGTACTGCTTTTTGATAAGCTAGTCCCATATCCATTGCAACGGCTAAAATGCCTTGTTTTGTATGTTTTTGAAGCTTTTTTAGAAACTGTGAAAATACTTCTGCGGTTCTTCCTCTATGCACCCAAATTAATTGTCCTGAACTCAAATCATAAACAAGCGTCATGTAATCGTGGCCTTTTGCACGTGCTACTTCATCAACACCCAAATATTTTAAATTCGTTAATTCTTCTGGATTGAGTGATGGAAGTGTTTCTTGCAAATACGCCTTGTCGATATTTTTAACGGTCTCCCAACGCAAGCCAAAATGTTTTGCAACAGCGCTGATCGTCATGTGTCTACACAATCCACTGATCAATCGACAAAAGCGTTTTGTGTAGTAGCAACCCTTATCGACAAAATCACAGTGCTCAATGTGACGCTTATCATCAACTGACAACACCTGCGCTAATTCAATTTCAATTTGTAAACGATAGTCCAGTAATGGGACATCGTGAACTATGCGACGAACGTAACAATTAATCGTGCCGGGTAGATGTGTGACTGGATCAATTGGAGCAAAGCGCTTGTCGCGATGGCAAGAAATGCTGATGGTATTTGTATGCTCATTGCAGTCAATTGTATTGACGCATTGACCTTTTAATTCGAAAATTGACTCTGGGATACTGATGCTCATATACACTCCTTGTAATAAAGTCTTCAGAATCTTTATTTAACAAGAAGTTATTGTTCATTGCTATCCCACTTTTACCTCATGAGACCGGAGAAGAATC
>CAZKUQ010000173.1:0-3739 GCA_964555965.1 uncultured Coxiellaceae bacterium | reverse complement strand
AGTCAACCCCTGTGGGTTTAATAGCAATTAAATTTTCTTTTCGATTGATAATCGATAAATTGCCACCAGAACCCGTAGTCAACTGAGCAGAAATTAACTTTCGCCCAAACTCAACGATTGCACATCTTTCATCGTGTAGAAGCATAAATTCTCCAATATTTTTAAATTGCATTTGATGATTTCAGAAAGAGTATACCCAGTTCTTTACTATATTTCAAGTATGAAATTTTGTAAAGTCAGTTACTGTTGCATAATTGGATATCGTCGCTATCCATAACTTTTTGTTTTTTTATTGAGAAAATTGTTGGGTTTAACAAAAATAATTCTTTATGTGGAATTGCTGACTATCATTACACTTTCTTACCGTATGCAATGGCTATCGTAACAGATTCTAATTGGTATTCGGAATGATTTCGGATTCGAATTTTTTTCTCATTTGATTTTTCATTCTGACTGACAAGCTACCCTATACTTCCGCAATACCTCATCGATTCTGTTTATAATAATTGCTTGCGGTGAAATGGAATTTTTGGAAGGGATTGCTTCATCAGTTTCAATTAAGCCATATTGATGTAATACTTGTCCTGGTATTTGAATGTCAGTTAAGTTCAATATCAATCGATTCAAGGAGTTTTGAACAGAAGAATCCATCCAGTAATATCGAATTCTATCGCTTAAGCTATATTTTCGAGCCAGGGTTACTTCCAAGTTGCTGCCCTTGAAATATTTTCCCCAATACTTTGGATTCTTGATCATATCTTTATTAATAACAGTGATTAAATTGGATTGCAGTTTTTTGGGAATGAGTTCGTTCTCAATCAATGCCAAAGAGAAAACTGCCTCACGAAATGCAGAAGTTAATGCCGGGCCAACCTTTAATATAGCAAAGTGATCTTCAACCAAACCAGACAGAGCTTTTGGCGATTGATAATCTGTTGAATGAGCTTCGTAGATCAAAGGCTGCGTTTCAATAAAACGTGAGAGATCATGTGCCAGATTTCTATCATAATGAACAAAAAAATTGTCACCGTAGTCTATGCCCGGTTGAACAACTACAGCAATAACTCTAGTCCACGCTGAGTCAAGTCCTTTCTCTTTAAACAATTGCTCAGTTATTGCAAGTGTATTTTCTACGTCCTGAACTCTTGTAATATGGATCTCTTCATGTTCAGATTGAGTTCCCCCAGGTGTCGGAACTTCACTACCAATAACATAAAGAGGAGGCATATTTCCATTTGGATAATTGTTTTCAGCAACCTTAGCGAGTTCTGTTGCACGTCGAGCTGATATTTCAGGATCAAGCGCTCCGGGGGGATCATCAGCTAACCGCATACTGCAATCCAGATGAATTTTTCTGAATCCTGCTTTTACATAATCCATTACCAATACTTTGGATTTTTGCATCGCCTCAGCCGCAGGTTCATCTTGCCAAACATTTGGCCCAAGATGATCACCGCCTAAAATTATTTTTTCAAAAGGAAATCTGTTTTCTTCTGCAATTTTTTTTACATAGTCATAAAAATTGGCGGGTGTCATTCCTGTATACCCACCATATTGGTTTACTTGATTGCATGTCGCTTCAATTAACACATCATCTTGACCATTCAATGCTGCTTTGATCACCCATGGATGAGATGAACAAATTGAAGTAATTCCTCTTTTCTCACCTCTTTTTTGTGCAGAAGCAACTTCCAATAGAGACATTATTAAATCCTTCGTGATATTAGGCTGAAATAAATTAGGAAATGGAGTAAAGGAGTTGCAAATAACAGATTACTTATTAATCGCAAATAAGTATTCATATCTCTTAATAATTCTTATACCAATTGAAATCAACCTCAGTAAAATAAAAATCAGTCCAGGGTCTTGCCAAAGCATGACATAATGAAGTTAACCTCGAGAGTCGTGTTCGTCCAATAGTACGCAAGAATTTTTGCCTCTCATCTACATTTAGCGACACGGCTTCTTGCCATACCGCACGTCCAACAGCAATACCACTTGCTCCCGCATTACATCCGATTATCACTTGCTGTAAATAAGTGTCATAACCCACTGCGGCTGACAACAAAATCCATGGTACCGAAGAAACTGAAGATAAATCTTCACAAGCTTTGCTCCAAACAGATTGATCTTTTTCTGATGCATCTACTGGAAATTCAGTTTTTAGAATATCGATTCCCAACGGAGTCAATTTTTTTGCGGTTTCAATTACGACATATTTTTTTTCTTCAGAAGATAATCTATTGTTATCTAATGAATAAGTTAGCGGTTCTAACATTAGCGCAATGTCGTTTGTCTTACACTCAGCGGCAATGTTCTTAACAAATTGTTCGATTTCTGAGGACGTTGATGAGTCAGGATGATAATAAACAAGTAATTTAACTGCACTTGCGCCCATTCTTTTCGTTTTTTCGACGCTCCAACCAGGAATTATTTGTACTTTACGCGCAGTTGAACCACCGGTATATCCGGTGGATTCAACTGCAACGACCAACCCCACATTATTTGGAATATTATTTGATGCAATCACCTGTGCTGCAGAGACTTCTGGATCAAGTAATATCGCCGTTGCATCAGACGCGAGTTCCCTTGACACATCCATTTTAAATTGGCTTAATTCAATGTTCGATTGAAAAGCAGGATTCGCTTTTCGGAGGTTTTGACGATGGTCTAAAGCCAGGCATGTAAAAGTTCCCCCAGATGAAGAAACTTGTTGAAGGGCTCGAAATTTACCAACTGTAATATTCTTCATAGAAATCCTGGTTAATATTTTGGTTAATTCTTAGAACCCTGACAGAGTCTTCAAAGAATCAAAGCAACAACCCAATAAATCTGCTTCAAAAAATGATCAAAATAAATTAAGTCTTTAGCCAATCTAAATAAGGAGCATTTACCACCAACACATCCTCTAATAAAGACTTAGCAACATTGAAGGATGGGATCAACGGATGCAATATCAGTGATTTCAGCAACATATTGCGATCCTTGTTGAGAGAAGCATTAATCAGCATATCTTCATATGCTTTCATTGTCATCACTAAAGGTCGTACTGCTTCTGGAAGAGGATCAACTTGAAGTGCTTGAATCCTATTTTTATTAGCAAGAACAGGAACTTCAACAAACCCATCCTCTGGAATTTCTTTTAGCGTGGATCCATTTCTAACGATTGCATAATGAACATTTCCGCCATCAACAATCATGTCAAGGATCAATCCAGCCACTACCTTTGAATATCCGTACCCACCCCGACTTTTTAATTGGTCAGGAATTTTATCAACGTTTTTATACAAGGCAAGTAATTCTGATTCAAGCTCTAATACGATTTCTGATCTATTTTTCTTTTGACTTTGTAAATGTTCAACGACTTTGTCTTTTAGAAAATAATATTGAAGATATGGATTCGGTATAAATTGGAGAGCCTGAATTAAATCTTTTGGAAAAGGCAAACCAGCCTTTTCGGGATCATAGCTATTCATGACTTTAGAGAAAAGCTCTTGACCTTTAACATACACCTTGTCAACAAAGGTCATATGATTGAGTCCACGAAAATTCATATAGACATCAGAAGGAGTAACGGCCAATTCTTCAGATATTATGTCTAAGAATTTTTCAGAGATATTACATACTCCAATAACTTTTGTTACTCCAAGTCTAAAAAAAGTCTCTGATAACATGCCCGCCGGATTGGCGAAATTCAACACCCAAGCTTCAGGTGCATACTTTAATATCAAATTAGCCA
>CAZKUQ010000172.1:0-3744 GCA_964555965.1 uncultured Coxiellaceae bacterium | reverse complement strand
GCTCCGGGGGTTCGAATCCCTCTCTCTCCGCCATTAAAGCTAATAATTAGGGGTCTATCTTGATAAAAGTTCTATTAGTAGATGATCATGAACTTGTGCGCATGGGAATTAAACGTCTCTTGCAAGATGTACAAGGATTAAAAGTAGTTGGCGAAGCAGGGACAGGCGAAGAAGCTGTGTTACTAGCAAAAGAGCTTGTGCCAGATGTCGTTGTGATGGACGTTCAAATGCCTGGGATTGGCGGTCTTGAAGCAACTCGCAAAATGATGCGCCATAATCCTGATATTAAAATTCTCGCCTTAACCATCTATGAAGATGAGCCATATCCGACTCGTCTCCTGCAAGCGGGAGCAAGCGGCTATATCACAAAAGGCTGTGATCCAGAAGAAATGATCCGTGCCATACGCACAATCCACTCAGGACAACGATATATCAGTCCAGGTATTGCACAACAAATTGCGATTAAGCGCTTCACAAAAGGCGATGATTCGCCATTAGATCTTCTTTCTGAACGTGAGTTGCAAATCATGTTGATGATTACACAGGGCCAAAAAGTGCAAGATATTTCAAAGAAATTATGCTTAAGTCCCAAAACAGTTAACAGCTATCGTTACCGAATTTTTGATAAACTGAACATCAATAGCGATGTTGAGTTAACCTTATTGGCGATGCGACTTGGCATGATTGAAGGCGCAAAAGTTGAGACAGAATGATGATTGTCGATTATACTTCTGTTATACAAGAGTAGTATCGATATTTTACTTCATATGCGTAATATCAAAACGTTTCTTTTGAACCTCTCGCATCATCCTGGTGTTTATCAAATGCTAGGCAAAGATGGGGAAGTTTTGTATGTTGGCAAAGCTAAAGATCTTAAAAAGCGCATTTCCAGCTATTTTAGCAGCCGTGCAAAAGATGCCAAAACTCTTTCATTAGTTCAGCAGATTGCAGATATCGATGTCACTGTCACCAATAGTGAAAATGAAGCTGTGCTATTGGAATGTAATCTCATCAAAAAACATCGTCCTCGTTATAATATTTTGCTGCGTGATGACAAAAGCTATCCTTATATTTTAATTACTAATCAACATGATTATCCTCGTATTGATATTTATCGAGGCCAACGCAAGAAAAATGGGCTTTATTTTGGACCTTTTCCTAATTCTACAGCAGTACGAGAGACAATTAGTTTATTACAAAAACTTTTTCGGATTCGCACTTGTCAAGATAGTTTTTTTGAGGCTCGATCACGACCGTGTTTACTCTATCAAATTGGCCGCTGTTCTGGTCCTTGTGTCAATTTAATTTCAAAAGAAGAATACGCAAAAAGCGTGCGATTGGCTGTCTTATTTTTGGAAGGAAGAAATGATGAAATTATTCAATCATTGCAAACACAAATGGAGCAAGCTTCTCAAGCATTAGATTATGAGTTGGCAGCGCACTTACGTGATCAAATTACACGTTTGCGACAAATTCAAGATAAGCAATATGTTAATGTCTCCGAAGGTTCAGCCGATGTGATTGGTTATGCGATGGCTGCCGGCATGTTTTGTATTCAATTATTATCCATTCGTCACGGACAAATTTTAGGAAGTCGTTCTTATTATCCGCGAATTCCGCCGCATTCTCATGCAGAAGAAATTATTTCCGCATTTATTTCGCAACATTATTTTAATGATCGCTCACATCAAGAAAGTATTCCCAAATTTATTGTTACCAATTTATCGATTGATGATAAAAATTTTTTAGAAGTTGCATTATCAAAAATGAGTCACCATAAAGTTATTATCATGACACCTCAAAAAGGTGATAAAAAGAAATGGCTAGAGATGGCCATGACAAACGCACGACAATCGCTTGCTACTCATCTTTATAGCAATACCAATATGGAAGAAAGATTAGTTGCAACACAAAAAGCATTAGGTCTTAAAAAAATTCCACATCGAATTGAATGCTATGACATCAGTCATAGTATGGGGGAAGCAACGGTTGGCTCTTGTGTTGTGTTTAATGAGTCAGGTCCGTTGAAAAGTGATTATCGCCGTTACAATGTTCAAGGTATCACCCCTGGCGATGATTTAGCAGCAATGCATCAAGTATTGATGCGACGATTTAAAAAAATCTCTTCTGATGAAAGTAAAATACCCGATTTAGTTTTAATTGACGGTGGAAAAACACAACTCGCGATGGCAAAAACCGTGTTGGACGAATTGCAAATTAAAAGTGTGACATTGATTGGCGTTTCTAAAGGAGTAGACCGTAAACCAGGTTTTGAAACGTTACATCGAATTGATTCTGCGCCGATACATTTACCATCTGATTCGAGTGCGTTACATTTCATTCAACAAATTCGAGATGAGGCGCATCGTTTTGCAATTACTGGTCATCGCCAACAGCGGGACAAGGCTCGGCGTAAGTCGTCATTAGAATATATTCCTGGTATAGGCACAAAACGTCGTCGTGAACTTTTGCGTTATTTTGGTGGTATTCAGGGCGTTGCTCATGCTAGTCTTGATGAATTAACAAAGGTACCGGGCATCAGTCGCGGAATAGCAGAACGGATATTCGCAGCACTCCATGATACGATCTTATAAATTAGACTTCTTTCGAAACCAAGTATTTTTTTAAAATTCGAAGCGCATTGGTTTCGAGCAGCGCAGCTTATAATAAAAGTAAACTTGTCCCGGCACGCTTTAGGGATAAGCAGCGGAGAAAGTAATGCAACGAAGAAATAAAATAAAAAATATAGGTTTCGAAAGAGGTCTAATATTAAATTTACCAAACTTGCTGACCATTGCACGAATAATACTTATTCCACTCTTAGTCATCTTTTTTTATTTGCCGGTCTCATGGGCACATTTAGCTGCAACAATCATCTTTGTTATTGCGAGTTTTACTGATTGGCTTGATGGTTATCTCGCACGATATCTAAAACAATCAACTAGGCTTGGTGCATTTCTCGATCCGGTAGCTGATAAGTTAATGGTTTCGATTGCCTTAGTATTAATTGTTGCAGAACCTACTTTCCAATATGTCAGCGTAACGACTCGCGTGATGTATATTCCAAATCCTATTATTACCATTCCCGCTGCAATTATTGTGGCGCGTGAAATTGTTGTTTCAGCATTGCGTGAATGGATGGCTGAAATTGGTAAGCGTAAAAGTGTAGCAGTTTCAAGTTTGGGAAAAGTTAAAACTGCAGTACAAATGCTTGCGTTAATGGTATTACTTTATTGTGATCCGTCAACCAATGTAGTGTTAGTATTCACTGGTTATGTGTTGTTATATTTCGCGGCTTTTTTAACTATATGGTCAATGTTGTTCTATCTAAAAGATGCGTGGATTCAATTATCAATTGTACGTATGCGAAAATAATTTTATATAAAAATTATATAAAAACGCTTGACATAGCACAGTCCCCAGATAGAATTAGCGCCATTAAACATACACACTTGTCGATAGAAAAATAGGCGAGTTAATGAAATCAAGCGCGGGAATAGCTCAGTTGGTAGAGCACAACCTTGCCAAGGTTGGGGTCGCGAGTTCGAGTCTCGTTTCCCGCTCCAGAAAATTTATAAAGCCTCAGCGTGCTCTGAGGTTTTTTGTTTTAAGTAAATGGTAAAGATTGTCAGTAATCGATCAGCAGAATGTTTGATGCACATACTTCTCTGATAAAGCTCTGAGCTTTTCGATTATTGGTAAAATCGTTGGCTGGGTGGCAGAGTGGTTATGCAGCGGCCTGCA
>CAZKUQ010000171.1:0-3763 GCA_964555965.1 uncultured Coxiellaceae bacterium | reverse complement strand
ATACTAATTCTAAAAAAATTATGCATTTGGTTCATGAGCATACTTCCCAAACATATGCCACAGACTACTTTGCAGATTTTGGGATACCCGTCCACCATGTACTTCATACAGTATTCCGACCGGACAAATCGTTTTCCGGCCAATATCTTGCTCGTGTTTTAAAAACGCATCCGGAAACATACCAAAATAAATCTGTTCTTGATATGGGGTGTGGCACTGGACTATTAGGTATTATTTGTGCGATGCAAGGAGCAAGCAGTGTTTTTTTTAGCGATGTGAATCCAGTTGTAGTCGAAAATGTGCTACTCAATTCAAAAGAGATGAAACTGGAAAATATCGGGGTAGTCAGTGGTGATCTTTTTGAAAATATTGGTAAAAAAAGATTCGATGTAATTATATTCAATCCACCAGGATTTTCAGGAAATGCTTTAAATTATATTGAAGCAACCTTAGTAAGCCCAAACAGGTTAATTGATAAATTTTTTACTCAAGCTCCAATGTACTTGTCTAAAATCGGTAGAATTATTATGCCGACATCATCTTTGCATGATCCAGATAGGACACCATTTACATTAGCAAAAAAATACGGATATTCTTTCGAAATTCTTGATGAACATAAAACCGAAAATGCTACTCAATATACCGTTATGGTGCAGATCTCTGGGAGATGATGTTTACAACGTAAAACAGTAGTGAACTTTATCAAATTTGTCGTTGAACTGCATAACTTTATTAATTATTTTTTCGCCATTTAATGTATCTTTTATAAAATCAGCGATTATATCCATTTCTTTTTCTTTCATTCCTCGGCGAGTTATTTCTTGAGTTCCCAGCCGAATGAATAATTGTTCACCTAAAGCTTTACTAGTATTAACAGACATCTGATTATTTAGAAATCTTTTCACCACTTCCTGATTGGAAATAGTTACGAATAGATGTACCTGATGGTTATTTGAATATAATCCGTTGTTGGCTTTACGTACAGAAAATCCGCGTTTGACCAGTGATTCCGCTAATGCATTTGAATTAGATACTACTTGCCGTGCGTATGATTTACCATATTTATACATTTCAATGATTGTAATTGCCAGAGCTAAAACACTATTTGTTTGAACAGTTGAATATAAACTACTTGATATGATTTTATCTGCTTTTTCGGCAAAAGATTTATTTTTATATGAAATCAATCCTCTATGAGGTCCAGGTAAAGTCTTATGAGTGTTAGCACAGATTATATCGGCTCCTTCTTCTAAAGGTGATTGAAATAATCCTCCCATGATTAATCCAACCGTATGGCTGGCGTCATAAATTATAATTGCATCTTTACCTAATGCTTTTCGCAGTTCTTTGATCGGGTGCCCGTTTAAATATACCGAGACATCGAAATAAATTGCTTTACATTTATTTTCTTTGAAAATTTTAGCGATTTTTTGTACATCAAATGATAATGTATGAAAATCATATTCCGCGTATACATGCTTTCTTCCTGTTAACTCAATGATTGGCTTTGTAGCAAAATGTCCTCCATGTCGGGAAATGACTGTCATGATTGTATCACCGGGGTTAGTAGTGCTTAAAATCGCCGACATCATGCCATGAACTCCCGAGAGACAGTTTAAAGAAGTAAACTCGGCATGCAGCATGTTATTCGCTTTATCGCATGCCTCGTTAATTATTCGTCTAATTTCAGGCATGCCCTTTGCAGCGAAGTTGCCATGGACAACAACTCCGTCTGTTCCATCTCCCATATCATATCGTGCATAAAGAGGCGAGTTATAAAAGCGTTCTGCTAAAGGTGACATGACATTTTCATTCGCAGTTAAATGGAGAATGCATTGGTAACTGTCTTCTATTTTTATTATTTCTTTTAGATATTTATTTTTCATTCTTTTAGTATTTTACCACAGATAATATCTGATATGAAGCTGATAGTATTATCTAAAATATCATTTAAGAGCTTCTAACAAAATAAACTTTACACAGAAGGGTGAGGAGATATAGCATAGTTCCACTCCGGATGAAAATCATCTTTTTGGATATTGAGCTGCTCCAATTCTTTGTCGGTTACTTTTATTCCGGTTTTGTAGACATTTTTATCAATCATCGCGGTAACTTTGAGTCCTGACTTTGTTGTCGTGTGATTCAGTAACTCTATGACCACTTCCAGAGATACGAGTGGTTTTGCCCGCCAATTAATGGAGATAAAGGAACATAGCTTATGCTCAATTGCATTCCATTTTGACGTGTAGGGCGGATAGTGGCTGACCAGTATTGGCAATCCAATCTGATTAGTGAGTTTCTGTAATTCTACCTTGAACAGCCTGTTTTTTGTCCCATTACTTCCTCCGCCATCAGCGGTAATCATAATACTTTTTGCATCCGGATATTCCTTTTGTCCAAAGTATTCCCACCACCTCCTGATACTCTCAACAGAAAATGCAGCAGTATCATGATCGATGCCAACATTGACAAAACCACTATTGTGCACAACATCATAAATGCCATAAGGAGCTATCTTGCTATCAGCAAGACTTAAAAAGTCATACACATTAACGGGTATCGCTTTTCCTTTTGGTATCCATTCCCGCCCATTATTTTTAAAGTTGCCGATCAGCTCTTTTTTCTTGCAATCAATGGAAATGACCGGACTGCCAGTCTTGATCGCTTCTTTCGCCCGTTCGTTCATGTGCAGGAACTGAGCGTTTCGATCAATATGAGCTCCTTTTCCTTCAATGGTTTTCTTATTCGCTTTTAACGCAAAGCCTTGTGTTTTCAGCAGCCGATATACACTCATGGAACTTATTGTATACCCTTTTTTGCGCATTACGTTTGCAATATGTTCCATGGAGTAACTGGTCCAGCGGATCAGATTTTCAGGATCACCTTTTGGATCAGCGATAATGCATGTTTCCTGAACAATATCTGCTTGTGTATATGATAGTAGTTTTCTACCTGCGCCTGCTGCTCGTATTCGTCCATCCTGAACAATTCCTGAGCGTAATTGTTTGATGCCGGCAGTAATGGTGACTCGTGATATTCCTGTCTCACGGGAAACTATAGATATGCCACCAAATCCTCTTCTCAATGCTTCAGATGCAGCGTACAACCGTTGTTGTCTTTCATTAAACTGACTGAGCATTATCGGATAGACCAGGGCAGTAGTCCATTGCTGCATGATCTATCCACTATCTCAGATAGTTACTGAACTGTAAAGTTTATTTTATTAGGCTGGCTAAGCGGTACAAGTTTTTGAAAAAAGCCGGAAAAGCAGGATGGGAATTAAACCAAACAAACCTTGCCAAGGCTGCGCAGCTTGAGGGTTTAAAAGGGTACGTTACCAATGCGGGTCAACTTACCAATGAAGAGATTATGAGCAAATATGCGGACCTCTGGCAGGTGGAGAAAAGTTTTCGAATCAGTAAATCAGATCTGAAAGCCAGGCCGGTTTTCCATACCGTGAAAGAGAAAATTGAAGCACATGTCTCCATTGTCTTTGCCGGATTAGCGATTGCGCGGTGTGTGGAGCTTACAACAGGGAAATCATTACAGAAAGTTCTCGACTTACTTGATCAGGTCAAAGAGGTCGTGTTGAAGGATCCGGTGAGTGGTGAAGTTTTCTCCAAGTATACTCAGGCTGACAATCCAGAAATTCTCGCTTTACTCAAACATGCAAATATCGGTTGGGTGACGTAAGTGGCGAAGTCGGGCGGAACTACACCATTAAACCATCAATAAAAGTTTAGGTTATTTGGTTCCAGAACCT
>CAZKUQ010000170.1:0-3774 GCA_964555965.1 uncultured Coxiellaceae bacterium | reverse complement strand
CTCCTCGATTTTTCGTCCAACTTTGTCTCGCGCTTAAACGTTTTGCGTTAATTAAAGGTAACCTCATGAATGATTAGCCAAATTATCCAATGCTTGACCAGCAACACGAAATACAGTCCATTCATCCATTGGTGTGGCACCAAGTTTTTTATAAAAATGAATAGCCGTTTCATTCCAATCCAATACCCACCACTCTAGCCTTCCGCAATTGCGTTCTTTTGCTAATTTCGCAAGATACGCCAGCATTTTATGTCCAATACCTTGACCGCGTGCCTCTGGTTTTACAAATAAATCTTCTAAATAAATCCCAGGCTGACCAAGAAAAGTTGAATAGTTATGAAAAAATAATGCGACACTAACCGGTTGATGATTTAAATATCCAATCAGCACTTCAGCATACGCACGCTCACCAAATAAAGTTTTTTGTAACGCTTCTTCAGTGGCCACTACTTCATGCGATAATTTTTCATACTCAGCTAATTCTTTTATAAACGACAAAATCAATGGCACATCATTAATGGTCGCTGATTTAATTTCAAAGTCATGATGCATAAATTATCTCTTTAATTTAAATTCTCTAAATACACCGCATTCGTTGTATCCCATCTTTTGATACACAGGTAATCCCTCATTAGAAGCTTGCAAAACAGCAAGATGGTACCCCAATTTTTTTGCACGCTGTAACCGGAATTGCTGCATTGCTCGCGCATAACCTTTTTTACGCTCATTACTTGCGGTTGAAAGCCAATGCAACCCAACAACACCAGCAAAGTAACATGACAAGCCACGCACGACTGGTTTACCCTCAACATAACCAACAAAAAATTCGATTGGATCATCATCAGTTAAAACAGTAGCCACCCAAGAAAAATATTTTTCGAATGATGTTTTATCATTTGTTAAAACCAGCGCAAAATCACGAAGCGTTCTTCCATCTGTGGCACGGATTATTTCTAATCCAGGAATAGAAATAGACTGAGACTGCCAAGCATCCAAATCTAAATACATTGCTATATTATTTTCTGTATTTTGATAGCCCACTTTTTCTAAAATTTCCGCTAAATTATTTGGCTTATCATATGGACTCACCCACCAAGAAAATGGCAGATTTTTATCCGTAAAATAACGCGTCGCTTCACCAATTTTTTCTTTAATTTCTTCCTCTGTTTCACATGGGCGATACCAAGTGAAATCCGTTTCTAACACATAATTAAAAGTGTCATCAGGTAATCCGGAAGATACCAACGTGTATCCCGGGATACGAATCAATTCAACTTGATTGAGATATTGCGCAAAATGCGTCATATGCACATTCAAGTTAGCTTCCATCGCTTTAATGATTTTTTCTTGCGACCAATTTTTTGCAACCGCCCCCCGACTCTGCAACAAAAAATCTTTTCGTCTTCCTTCCCAATGTTTAGCTTTTGCATCGATCTCTTGAATAAGTCTGTCTTTTCCACACACATAATTAAAAATATCATTGGGGTATTTATTCGCTAAATTTTTTTTAAGTTCAGCGTATTTATTTGCATCTTCAGGATGATGAATTAAATAATCCCGAAAATTAACATGTCTTTTAATTTGCGGATCGCCGCGTTCACGAATATGTAAATTGAAACTGATATTCTCAGTTAGTCGATTCGTAAAAAAACTCCAATGCGGTATTATATGACGATGCACGTTGGCATAACCGAGCAAGTTTAATTTATTTTTTATAACTTCAATATCATCAATATTATTCAGCTCTATCATGATATCTATAACAGGTTTGGCAGGCATATTTGGAATTGCCGTGCTGCCTATGTGATGTATTTCACCAATATATTGACCGATTTCTTTTTGAATTTTTTCTGCTTCTTGTTGATACAACAGCGGCCAATTAGGATGATAAGAAATAACTTCAACTTTTTTATTCATACTTAATATACTCACTCATGTTACATTAATCACTCGTTAGAACATAAGTTATTAAAAATTAATTTTGCCGCTATCAAAATAAATAGATCCCTGCTTTCGCTGGGATAATAACGCGATAATTCCCTGAAATAAAAAAATATTAATTACTGCCTTTGATCTTGTGATGAGGAACCCATGCCCTGCATCGACTGACTAAATTTTTCTTTAAGGTCAGCAAGCGCAGGTGAAACCATTTTACCTAACCATTCGACTGCTGGTTGAAATGAATTAACTAAATATGATTCATGCCATTTTGTTTCATTACCAAATGGAGTTAGTTGTACAACAAAAACTAGTACTAAGTTGATAATTAAACCGCGCGCAAAACCAAAAATGCCGCCTAATAATCGATTACCAAAACCTAAAATTCCCGATTGAAATGCTAAGTTGAGAAAAAAACCAACTATTGCACCAACAATAATCGTGCCTATAAATAACACAGCAAAGCTAATACCAATAGCTGCATAAGATACAGGTTGCGCAGCACTGACACCGACGGAAGAAGATGCTTGATCAACTATTCCCTGCACTGACGACGAAGCCGTAAACATGGCTGCTAATTTACTGGAAAACATTGAGGCAACAATAAAAGCAGCTATTAATGTGAGCAATGAGATAACTTCTTTTGCCAGCCCGCGTATTAATCCAGCGATAATTGAAAAAAAGAAAATACCGATGATGACGTAATCTATCCAATTAAAACTTGCTGCCATATTAATTCCTTTTTAATAAATCATGTATTGAGTAAATTATCGCTTAAAATATATTATCAAGCACCTTATGTAAACAAGCTATGCTCTTCATGTTAATATTCCAAGCAGTCATTGCTTTAATAATTCATGTTATGCAATCTTGGCCGCTTATTGATGCCGCAAAATGTAAATCCTGCTCTAAATATTTATTTGTCATCCCAATTTGTCCACGCTAGTATCCGGAATAATTTAGCTTGTCATGCCAGCGAAAGCTGGCATCCAAGATTTCATCACACAAATCAATATTATCTAATCAATTATTCAAAAAATTGAACGTTATTTAAAATATCAAAATAAATAGCAAGAGCTTCTAGATGCCAGCTTTCGCTGGCATGACAATTTTTTCCCGGACATTAATGTGCATAAAGCACGGGATGACAATACTCCTAATTATTCGCCAACCAACAACATGAGTTAATAATATAATATAAATTTACTGCTGTGAATAATATCAATATTATTATTTTAATTGAGGATACGAAACTGGTTCACCAAGATGGAGTTGATTGAGCTCCTGCTGAAAATGGTTTGCATAATAAGTATTCGCTATCCCACGCAATTGCACAACCATTAAATCAGATGGTAATGAAGCTAGATTACCTCGAGCATCACTTAACACATATGTATATATCGGCATCTGAAATGAATGCACAAACATATGCAAAATTGTATTGGCAAGCTTCCCGCGCATATTTGGCAATGTACCCACTACATCAATCAGCAAATTCCAACGTTCAAAAGGTGTATCAGCATGGCATTGTTGCAATTTTTCAGCCATAGACTGATTATCATGCGGGTTAAAAAACGAAATAAATGTGCCTCTATTTCGAGGATATTGAGCCAAATATAAATCACCTATTTTTTTTATCATCTCATTACTTAATACATCAGGATTATCATATAAAGCAGAAAATTCTTTGATGATCTTGTCTGTCCCTAAATTCGCAAAATCGTTAAATGTATCTTGACGCAGCATAATAATCTCCTGTTAATAAATAGAACTTCTTGCATAACCTGCATCTTTTACATTATTTCTGTGTTGCATTCGTTTCTCCGCTGCTCATTT
>CAZKUQ010000169.1:762-3892 GCA_964555965.1 uncultured Coxiellaceae bacterium | reverse complement strand
ATAAATACTCTATTGAAGATGTCTTACAACACATGTATGACCTGTTCAGCGCGAATCCAACCGCAGAAGTGTCTGTTAAAATCGCCTCCGATCATCGTGTTGGTCCTGTTGTAGTCGGTGCTGTTAAATCGGGTGCAAAAAATATTACGATTTCAGGTACAGGTGGTGGGACGGGTGCCGCGCCTATCACAGCAAAATATGATTTTTGTCATTCATGGGAATCAGGATTATATAGGGCAAACAAAGCGCTAACGGAACAGGGATTACGTAGTAGCGCAACAATAACCGTTGATGGCGGTATTCAAACGGCACTTGATTGCGCTAAAGCGCTGATGCTTGGCGCTAATAATGTTGGGCTGGGTACGCCCATGTTGGTGATGCTTGGCTGCATTATGGAAGAAGACTGCCATTCTGGAAATTGTCCGACTGGCATCGCAACACAAAATCCTCAGTTGATTAAGGAGAGATATAAAGGTAAGCCGGAACATATTGCGTTTAGTTTAATTCATTTAGCAAAATCTATACATAAGATTTTTGCACCTTATGGCATCACACATCCCTCTCAAGCTGTTGGCAGAGTTGATTTACTGAAGGTGAAGGAAGGCTCACCCTTGAAAGGTTTAGAAGAATTATTGGTTAAGCCCGTCAATCCCTATCCTAACTTCAAACCACGCACACGTCCTCCTGGTTCAAGCAAGACCGAAAATGACATGATTGAGGAAATTCGTAAAGGGAAAAGAAAATTTGTGTTGGAGGGAGCAAACACAATTTCCTCTTTTGGAGCGCGTACTGCTTATTTTGTACAAAGAGACGAAAGTTTTGCTAAGGCTTTTTCGGACGCGCCTATTGAAGTGCGTTTTCAAGGTACGTCAGTGGGGCAAAGTTTTGGGTATATTGCGCCTCAGAATTTAACGCTGATTGCTGAAAGAAGTAATGATGGGACGGGCAAATCGTTAGATGGCGGCAAAATTTATATTACGGAAGCTGCAGGTAATGGCGCCTGTTTTGGCGGGACACTCGGTAATGCATATTTTAATGAGGCTGGAGATAGGGCGGGTATTCGCAATAGCGGTGTCAATATTGTTGCAGGAAAAATAGGTGATATGGGCGCAAATTTTATGACAGGCGGCTCATTGACAGTTCTAGAAGGATTGGGTGCTAATTTTGGGGCGGGTTTTTCCGGCGGTACCATTTATTTATTAAAAGACGTTTATTATAAGGCCCGTGAAAATGGGCTGTTATCGAAAGATGTTCTAAGTTTACCGCCAGTGTCTTTATCAGTAGAGGACATGACTACTCTTAAAACATTGCTAGATGATTATCAGTCAGAAATTGAAATGACAGATGAGAAACTTAAGGCGCTGCTTCAATCAGATTGTTGGTCAACAAACTTCATTAAATTAGATTTAGAAAATGTTGCGCAATCTACAGTGAGTGAGGCTGCTCTGCAAGATCGCTCTAGCCTATCTGAACTGAGCACACCGATTGTGCCTGCTATGCCTGATGTAGAGACATCCGCATTACAGCAAGATTTGTTGGACAGGGAAACAAGGGAACTATTTGACCATCTTCCTGTAAGCATGCTGCCTGATGAATCAGAAAGAGAGCATGATCAATGCGGTGTTGCCGTATTAATGAAAAAAGACAAAATCGCGAGTCATCGTGTGACAGATGATGTTTTCAAGATGCTTGCGCGCATGGCGCATCGTGGTTTTATTGGTATTGATCCCGAAACAGGGGATGGTTGCGGCATTAGTTTCTACGGATTAACCCATTTTTTTAAAACACAATTTCCTCGCCTAGATTTACAGCAAGGCGCTTATTGCATTGTGCCGATGTATCTCAGTCAAGCTTCACATGTGCAGCAAGAAGCAATTGATTTATTCAATCAGCTATTAGCAAAAGAAGGGTTAAGTGTTGCGGAGAAACGCATGGTTCGTACGGATGAAACGAAAGTCGGTCAAATTGGTCGAGAACTTCAATCACCACTCGAGCAGTTTGTTGTCTTAAAACCCAGTGATTGTGACAGCGAAGCATTTGAGAAAAAATTAATACGCGTGCGTTTGCAGTTTGAATTAGCCATGCAGTTACGCAAAGATGATAATCGACCGCATATCTTGAGTAGTTCGCCAGATTTTGTCACCTATACTGCGCTCACAACCGTTGTCAATTTTGGTGATTATTTTTTAGATTTTAAAGAGCCGACATTCGAAGTATTTGGCGGCGTGGTACATGCAAGAGCTGCAACCAACACAAAAACTAGAATTGAAAATATTCAGCCATTAGGAAATTTTGCTAATAATGGTGAAGATAATTCTTTACAGATTATTATCGATTGGTTGGAAAAAACACCTAGCCTTAGAAAACTGCTAGGCATTGAAAATGTAGATTTACACAGCTTGAGCGATTCAAATATTATGTCCATCTTTATGGATGTACTGCGGTTACTGGGTTGCTCACCCTTGCAAATTATAGAATCGACTATTTACCCCTACATTCCTACAGGAAACAGCACAGTTGAATATAATGAACTTTTCGGAATATTGCCATTTGTTGGGCCTTGTGCAGGACTTTTAATGATGAATGGGGAAATCATTGCATTCAGAGATCGAAATGCTTTTCGGCCATTGGTGGGTATTGAGAATGACGAGTATCTTTCATTGGGCTCAGAATTTGGCATTGTCGATCAAAAGGGAAAAACATTGCGACCTGAACCGGGTCGACCTTGGCTGATTGATCTTAAACAAGAAGTACTAACTATTCATAAGCATGCGTTCAAACATGATGTTATGCAACATGATAAACCACACTTTCAATTACAGTCGAGCGGCAAAAAAGAACCTCAGAATGTCACTGATTTGCGTGCCAATCAAAACGAATTACGTTTACGAAAAGCGCGCGTTGGTTGGAATAAGCAAACCAATGTGACGCATCTTGAGCCTTTATTACGTAATCAAAATTACGTTGTATCGATGGGCGATCAAACGCCAATTGAGGCGACAACACATGGCAATGTTGTGCTCAGTCGTCTCTTTAAAGGTAATTTTTCTCAAATCACTAACCCACCATTAGCTGAGACGCAAGAAAGACCTTATATGACAACGCAGGTTTTTTTAGGAAAAAAACCTGC
>CAZKUQ010000169.1:0-723 GCA_964555965.1 uncultured Coxiellaceae bacterium | reverse complement strand
GTGGGTGTGATTTTACCATCTTTTATTATTGATAATAAAACCATGGCTGATGTGATGGCATCAGATCAATTACAGACGGCAGTATTTGATATGACTTATCAGTATGGTACGGGAAAAAAAGAAGTATTATTGTCAGCTATTGATAGCATCGTGTCTCAAGCTGTACAGTCAGTACGTCATGGCGCAACCTGTATTGTTTTATCAGATTGCAATCAGGCGTGCGGACAGGTTTCTATTCCACCTGCCTTAATTGCAAGTCAAGTGCATGAAGCGTTGTTGCGCGAAGGACTGAGACATCAAACGAGTGTCGTTTTGCAGTCGAGCCAAGTTTTTGGGCATGATGCTGCGCAGGCGATCTCGATTGGCGGCGTGGATGCGATTAATCCATACTTGCCTTATGTGATACTTAATGATGAAAAGAAGACAGAAAAATATACAGAATCGTTGGCTCGCGAAGTATTAGGGTATATGTCGCGCGTGGGTATTCCAAGTATCGCTGCTTATCGTGGATCCAAAGCATTTGCATCCTATGGATTAGATCCAGAGCTTGCAGTACTTTTTGGCGTGCCACCTGTTTTTGCTGGTATTGGCTGGGATGCATTCATGCGGATTATTGGCAACACCTATGAATTTCCAACTCATGAAGGCGATGGAAAATACAAGCACAAAAGAGAAGGTAATGTTTGGGAGAGCAGCATTACGTTGAAATATACTAAAGCAGCG
>CAZKUQ010000168.1:0-3893 GCA_964555965.1 uncultured Coxiellaceae bacterium | reverse complement strand
AGAAAAATAAATACCGCAAACCGATGATGCTGGCCACATCGCCTGATTTTCTGTCAAAGTAATGCCTGTATTTTCAGAAGCATTCAATAAGGCAAACAAAGCTGGCTTTTCCGTATGGTCTGGACAAGCAGGATAACCTGGTGCAGGACGAATACCTAAATATTTCTCCGCAATGAGATCTTTATTATTTAAGTGCTCATCTGCTGCATATCCCCATAATTCTTTACGCACGCGTTCATGCATGTATTCTGCAAAACCTTCTGCCAATCGATCGCCCAATGCTTCCAACATAATAATGCTGTAATCATCATGATGTTGTGCAAATTCAGCAATTTTATTTTCCATATTAATACCAACTGTCACTGCAAACCCACCGATATAATCATGAATGCCAGTAGATTTAGGCGCAATAAAATCAGCTAAACACATATTATATTTACCAGTTGGTTTACGTGTTTGCTGACGCAACATTCTAAAAATAGTTTGCACGTGATCCCGATTTTCATCGGTATAAACTTCAATATCATCGCCCACAGTATTTGCTGGAAAAAATCCAATGACCGCGTTTGCATGCAGCCATTTTTCAGCACACAATCGTTTTAACATCACTTGTGCATCATGAAATAATGTTCTAGCACTTTCGCCAACGACTTCGTCATCTAGAATTTGTGGATAACGTCCGGCTAACTCCCATGTGCTAAAAAATGGTGTCCAATCGATGTAATCAACTATTTTTTCTACTCGATAATCAATAAATGATTTTACACCAATGAAGCTAGGTTGTTTGGGAGTATATTTTTCCCAAATAATAGGAAATTTATTTTTACGTGCTTCTTCAAGACTAATCATTTCAACTGCTGATTTTTTATGCCGATGAAGCTCACGCAGCGATTCATATTCAGTGCGTGTTTTAGCAATAAATTCTTCTTTAGCTGTATCACTTAACAGTTTACTGGCCACACCAACAGCGCGCGATGCATCCACAACATGCATCGTTGAACCAGTATAATGCGGTTCAATTTTTAATGCTGTATGCGCACGTGAAGTAGTCGCGCCACCGATTAATAACGGGATAGTAAATGCTTGGCGTTGCATTTCCTTCGCTACATGTGTCATTTCTTCTAAAGATGGTGTTATCAAACCACTCAACCCAATAATATCCACCTTTTCTTGACGCGCCGTTTCTAAAATTTTTTCACATGGTGTCATGACACCAAGATCGATGATGTCATAACTATTGCAACGTAATACAACACCTACAATATTTTTACCAATATCGTGCACATCTCCTTTCACCGTCGCTAATAAAATTTTTCCTTTTGATCTTGCCACTTCTTTTTTTGCTTCGAGATAAGGTTCAAGATAGGCAACTGCTTGCTTCATCACACGCGCACTTTTCACCACTTGCGGTAAAAACATTTTGCCAGCGCCAAATAAATCACCGACAATGTTCATCCCATCCATTAATGGGCCTTCAATCACTTTTAATGGATCATCTAATTCAACACGCGCTATTTCAGTATCTTCAATAATGTATTGTGTGATGCCATTGACTAATGAATAAGGCAATCGTTCTGAAACATTTTTTTCTCGCCATGATAAATCTTCTGTTTTTGATCTTGCCTGACCTTTGACATGACTCGCTGCTTCAAGCAATCGTTCCGTTGCATCTGGCCGACGATTTAAAATGACATCTTCAATTAATTCAAGCAAATCCTTAGGAATATCTTCATAAATCGCTAAACTGCCTGCATTCACTATTCCCATGTCCATGCCAGCTTGAATCGCATGATAAAGAAAAACAGCATGAATCGCTTCACGAATGGGATTATTCCCGCGAAATGAAAATGAAACATTACTAACACCGCCACTCACTAATGCGTATGGTAATTCATTTTTAATGCGGCGAATGGCGTTGATAAATGCAATACCATATCCATTATGTTCTTCAATACCGGTTGCAACAGCAAAAATATTAGGATCAAAAATAATATCTTCTGCAGGAAAATCAACTTGATTAACTAAAATATCGTAACAACGTTTACAAATTTCAAATTTTCTATCTTCTGTATCTGCTTGGCCTTGCTCATCAAATGCCATAACAATAATTGCTGCACCATAACGCCTCGCCAATTTTGCCTTTTCAACAAAAGCAGCTTCGCCATCTTTTAAACTAATCGAATTAACAATGCCTTTGCCTTGAATACATTTAAGCCCATTTTCAATCACTGACCATCTTGATGAATCAATCATGATGGGAACACGCGCAATGTCAGGTTCAGAAGCAATTAAATTTAAAAATTTTACCATTGCCATTTCTGCATCTAGCATGCCTTCATCCATGTTAACATCGATGATTTGTGCACCATTCATCACTTGATCACGTGCCACGTCTAATGCGGTTGCATAATCATCTTTGCGAATTAATTCTGCAAAACGTAATGATCCAGTCACGTTAGTGCGTTCACCAACATTCACAAACAAAGAAGTATCATCGATGGTAACTGGTTCTAATCCACTTAATCGACAAGCAGGAGGTATGGTTGGAATAAGGCGTGGTCGAGATTTTTTAGTGATATCAGTAAATGCTTTAATATGCGCAGGTGTTGTACCACAACAACCGCCAATAATATTAATAAAGCCTTCCTCAGCAAATTCACGCAACACATTTGTCATTTGCTCGGGTGTTTCTTCATATTCACCAAATGCGTTTGGCAATCCTGCGTTGGGATGAATACTCACATAAGTATCAGCAATTTTTGCTAATTCTTGAATATAAGGCCGCAACGCTTTTGGACCTAAGGCGCAATTTAAACCAATCGATAATGGTTTGATATGTCGAACAGAATGCCAGAAAGCTTCTGTTGTTTGTCCTGATAACGTTCTGCCGCTTGCATCTGTAATCGTGCCAGAAATCATAACTGGTAAATAAATATTTGCGTCACAAAAGTATTGATCGACAGCAAAAATAGCTGCTTTACAATTTAATGTATCAAAAATAGTTTCGATCATGAGACAATGTGCACCGCCATCAACTAAGCCACGAATTGCTTCTGTATAAGCGTGCACTAATTCATCAAAAGAAGTATTTCTAAATCCTGGATCATTCACATCAGGTGAAAGTGATGCTGTACGATTGGTGGGCCCTAAAATACCAATCACGAAACGCGGCTGCTGTGGTGTGAATTCTGTCACTTCATCGGCTACTTTGCGCGCCAATGTTGCGCCAGCAAAATTAAATTCGTAGGCTAATTCACTCATGTGATAATCAGCGAGCGAAATGGCAGTGGAATTAAACGTATTTGTTTCAATGAAATCAGCACCTGCATCTAAATAAGCTCGGTGGATGCTCCCAACAATCTCAGGCTGAGTGATTGATAGTAAATCATTATTGCCTTTCAAGGAGTAAGAAAAATTTTTAAATCGTTCTCCGCGATAATCTTTTTCTTCAAGATGATGTGACTGAATCATCGTTCCCATACCGCCATCGAGCAGCATAATGCGTTCTGACAATATGCGTTTGATTTGGTTCTCGACAGCAGAAAAGCGCATGCAAATCCCATTTAAAACTTAAATAAAATCCTAATATTCATCAGAAATCTATAGAAAAAACAGGTTAATAGCAAGCATGATTTATTACTTAAATTATCCACATTAATGACTTGCGCTTGCTAATGACAAAGAGCCATGCGAATTAAATACAATGCTATTAAATTTTAGCCAAAAAATGCTTGATGAAAATCCAAATAAACGTCCAGCAATAGAAGAAAGTATTGAATTTTTTCAATAGACTTCTTGCATAACCTGCATCTTTTACATTATTTCTGTGTTGCATTCGTTTCTCCGCTGCTCATTTACTTCTATGTAAACTGCGCTGCTCGAAACGAATGCGC
>CAZKUQ010000167.1:0-3949 GCA_964555965.1 uncultured Coxiellaceae bacterium | reverse complement strand
AAATCCCATTTTTAAAAAAAGCGGGCTTTCTTCAGCAGCATTAACAAATAAATCATCATTATTACGTTTGGAAGCCAATTTCTGCAAGCTCTGGTTTTGTTTTTGATAGATCAGCTACTGCCTTCAATTCCGATATAAAATATAATACATCATGAGGATTACGATATTTGTAATTTACAATAGACATTGTGGCGATAGAAAATACCTTTTGCATTAATTTATCATTAAAGCTTTCAGATGTTTCAGCATTATTCAAAATTAAATTTAATGCAGATGGGATATTTAAATTGTTTTTGTTTTCTTCTTGCGTAACGAATAACAATAATGGTGTATTTAAGGAAAATTCATTGATTGGTACTTTAAAATAATTCGTAAATAATTTTTTGAACTTGTTTTTATATATTTCTCTAAATTCTTTTAGAACATTATCAATATCTTCTTTTTTATGAACACAAGCCAGAATAATTTTTATATTATTGAGCGTTGGCCACGGTAGTATTTTATTATCAAAGTTAAATACTGATGGCTTAAAATAATTAAAACTATTTATATTAAATATTGCAGCAGGAGCCCCGTCCATTTGAGTAATATATGGATTATTAATATCACCTGAAACACCCATTTTATGAAATAATTTCTCAAATAAACTTTTTCCGTTTACAGGCTGATCTAAAATTGCTATTCTTCCAGGCACAAAAAAACGACTATCCTGTGCAGATTTTTCCTTATTATAAAGGGCACTAATAAATCTTTGTGCTGCTTGCATATTGCTCGCAGCTAACGCTGCGCATTCTTCCTTTGTAGCGCCCAAAGTAAATTTTTCCCATAGTTCATATTTACCATGAGCATTCTTAAATTTAGTTAGCTCATTCATCTTTTTTGAAACTCTTGAAATATTCGCTAAGTCCATAGGCGAATCCAGGAATGATAAAATTTGTCGCATTATTTCATTTGGCAAAGCATCTAAGGCGCCATTACTTGATTGTGGTTTTTTTTCTGTGTTTTGTTGAAATAACCTTAGCATGTGAAGATAACCCTCATTTGTTGAAGCTTAGAAATAGTAATTTTTTTAGTTTGTAATACACTCGAATGTTATAATTTTAATATTAAATCTTTTTATTGTCTAATATTTCTTCAGTAATGTACGGCATCACTTTATGAGATAATAAATGCATAAATTGTTTCCTGATTTTCTAGAAAATTAATTAATGCATGTTAAGGATTAACATCATGAAGGCATCACATTTATTTTATTCATTTGCTTTCTCATTATTATTAATGCCATTAATTGTTTTAAATACATGGGCTGCTAGCTGTGATCCCGCTACTTTTTCATCGATTACTCCGCCAGGTGATGCAACTGATGTCGTAATCGATTCCGCCATTAGCATAGCAACCAAACCAAGCATGCCAGCTTATTGCGAGGTGAAAGGTCGTATTGATACTAAATCAACTTCAGTTATTCAATTTGAAATACGATTACCTAAATCATGGAACGGCAAATTTTTAATGAGTGGTATTGGTGGTTATGCCGGAAGTATAAAATTTACAGACAATAATGCTCCACTTGCTCTTTCACGCGGTTATGCTGTATCAACAACCAATACGGGACATGTTGGTAGTGGTATTCCAACCTGGGCCTTAAATAATAAACGCGGACAAAACAATTTTGCTTATCGCTCAATACATCTTGTTGCAATATTATCGAAATCAATTATCTCAACTTATTATGGTAAAACTCCACGATTTTCTTATTTTAGTGGTTGCTCTAATGGAGGGCGGCAAGCGTTGATGGAAGTAGAGCGCTATCCAACTGACTTCGATGGTGTTATCGCCGTTGCTCCAGCCCAACTTCCTCATGCTGTTTTAGGCTGGATTTGGAATCAACAAACGATGTACCCAGATGCAGCCAAGCCGCAAGCTTCAATCATTGAGCCAAATAAATTAAATATATTAACTAAAGCAGTATTAAAAAAATGTGACGCTAAAGATGGCGTGATTGATGGAATATTAACGGATCCTACTCAATGCAATATCGATCCAGCAGTTGATTTGCCAAGATGTATTAACAAAGTGAATAACCAAAACTGTTTTACATCAACACAAATTCAAGCATTAGAAAAAATTTATCAAGGTGTTAATGTTAATGGCAAGCTTTATTATCCTGGTATTATGCCCGGTGCGGAAAATGAACCAAATAGTTGGCCGCAATGGATACTTGGATCACCAAATCAAGCGCCTGGCACAGGTGCACATTCAAGCAGTCCAAATTTATCCGCTTTTAGTGCTGAAACATTTTTAGAATATTTCACTTTTAGTAATCCAACATTTGATTTTCATCATTTTAATTTTCACAATCCACAACATATTGCGGCACAGTTAGCAACAGGAAAAATATTTGATGCATTGAATCCAGATATATCAGCATTTAAATCAAGAGGAGGAAAGTTAATATTAATTCACGGCTGGAATGATCCTGTTATTTCACCACTAGCAACAATCCATTATTACAATGAAGTGGTGAAAAAAATGGGTGGCATTAAACAAACTAAAAACTATATTCGCTTATTCATGTCACCAGGCATGTTACATTGCGGTGATGGGCCAGGTGTGACACCATTTGACAATTTAACACCATTGGAAAATTGGGTAGAAAAAGGAATCGCACCAGATAGCATTATTGCAACAAATATTGCAAAGAATATGACACGACCTTTATGTCCATATCCACAGAAAGCAGTATTAAATGCAGGGCAAGACCCGACGAAAAAATCTGTTACCGATAAGGCTGAAAATTTTCACTGCAAATAATCAGTGGATTTTGTCATGTAATATAAATGTCCGATAAAAACCAATTTTTATATGGCGGCTCTGCAAATAAAGTAACAGTAATATAATTGATCGCTAGCTTTTTACTTTTATTGTTTGAATCAGGATAGACAAAATCAATAACTCTTATACTAATTCGATCTTGATTGTATTCTTTCTTTATGAACATTCGATCAGGGAAAGTTCCTTTATCCTGCTGCGCTGAAAGAATTGCTAAGTTGCCATAAGATTGTATTTTTTTAATGGTTAGTCCTATTTTGTTTTGATCAGATATAAATGTTACGTTAACATCTGGCGCTGTGTATTCTGAAATATTTTCATTGTTGATACGGCCATCCTGTATCTTGCTTAATATGGTTTTAGCAGTCTTCCATGCTATATCCCTATTTGTATAAGCTAAAAATAATTTATTGACATCATTGGAAAAACCAGCTTTTTTCATCTGCTTCACAGATTGAAGAACGTCCACATCAGCTATTTTAGTTAGCGGACTTTCGGATGGATAAGCGATAGTTTCAATTCCTATTCTAAAAATAGGTCTTGCAGCATATACGGGGGAGATACTAAAAAACGTTATCATGGAAATTAAAAAATAACCTAACAACATTGTAAAATTTAAAATCAATTTCTTTTTTTCTGGATTCCCAGATCTAGATATTAATGAGAAAATATTTTTCATCATCACTCCATAATGTTAATTAGATATTCTTAAAGCATTTTGCCCAAAATAGACAAAATCGGCAATGTTTAATAATAAGCACAGAAGTTTGCAAAAAAGTGTGAATAAATAACGTAAGAGTTCGTTAGCATAAATTGATGATGATAATGTTAATAAAAACAATAATACAATTGATGGCATGAGCGTTTGTATTTTATGCCTAAAAAATAAACATTTTACCTTTGTAAAGTAAAAATCAATAATTTGAAGAATCGTTGAGGAAGTGGCTTGGAGAACGTTTGTAAAATTTATTTTTAACAGGGAAAGCGAGGTTGAGTGGCGTGTGATTATTGAGGTATTATGCGGTCTTACTGAAAACACACTATAAACGCGAATCTCGGTTAAGTAGACTTGTCATTCCCGCGAAAGCGGGAATCTCTCTCAGTATTATTTTTAGATCTC
>CAZKUQ010000166.1:0-3996 GCA_964555965.1 uncultured Coxiellaceae bacterium | reverse complement strand
GCACAACATATTACAAATACTTGGATTAAACATTACAACGAGGAAAGACCACACGAGTCGCTAAATAACCAATCACCAAGGAGTTTTATTAATCAACTAAATCAAAATTACTCTAGTTGTGAAGTGGGGTAAATTTGGGGGCTTTACAAAATTTGAATAGTTTGTAGGATGTCTTCATGTAAAAACCATTCCTTAACAATACTTTTATATGGGAAAGGATAATTTGCAATATTAATTTTTATTTCATGTGGTCGACAAGCGCGCGGAGTTAATAAATGTTCTTGTAACTCAACACCTCTAAATCGATATCCTATTTTTTCTAGAGAAGCTAGCTCTAGAAGTAATTCATTTGGGTCTTGAAATAATTTCTCAAATTTAGACATACTACTTTGCTTATTAGGCTACCTTTGCTATGTCAAAATCAGGAAAAAGTAACACAGCTGGATGTACCTTTAATGCTTTTGCAAAAACAATAGCTCTTTCACGACCCATTTGCCTAACATTACTCTCTAGGGCTGAAATATTTGATTGACTAATTCCTGTCAATTTAGATAAATCTGCCTGCGTTAACCCTTGTAACTCACGAAGCATCTGAAGTGCTTCGCCAGGAGTAATATGGGCATGTACTCTAGCTTTTACAAAATCTTTTTTGTTAATCTTCATAATTCACCTCGTTAATATTTGTGGGCATTTATATCTATGACATAGACTTCTAGTTCCTTTGCTTCAGCTTTATAAATAACCCGCCACTGTAAGGAAAGCCTTAAAGAACGATACCCTCTCCATTCACCTTTTAGAGCTTCGTCATGATAGCCTTTCATTTCTCCTAACCCTTGAATACCCTGAAGCTCAATTATTCTTTTCCAGATTTCATATTCTTTCCTAATACGCAACGGAATAGTTTTAAGAGATTTTATAAGCGATTTTTTTTCATATATAGTCCACATATACAATAGTATATATATACTATTGTATATGTCAAGGTATCTTTGATTAATAAGTCAATTTTTTTCAATCGCTATGGCATAGTGAGGTTCGCCCGAGATCCTGGTAAAAAAGGGTTAAATCGAACCGAACTTATAATCTGTAAAGCAAAACATTTTTATTTAACAATATCATTTAATGCCAGGAAGATATTCATCGGATATTCTGCGATACGATTACATAAATAGAGATACCACTCTTTCCCGTACACAAAATATATTTTTGCTGGATAACCTTCTTCTTTTAATTTTATTAATTGATCGTTCCGAATACCATAAAGACTTTCAAACTCGTATAAATCTTTGCTGGCGGAATATTGCTTAATTAATTGTTTGACAGATTGTTGTATCTTATCGTGGTGTGTCGCAATGGAGCAACGGTGTTTGAGAGATAAAAGTTGATCGACATAATTCAGGTAAATTTCATCCAGGGTCTCTCCACGAGATAACGCTAGCTCAGAGGGAACATCGAATGCACCTTTCACAACACGAATTCGACCTCTCGCTTTAAGTAATTGTTTGAAGTCATCTTTAGACCGATGTAAATATGCCTGTAGCGTAATGCTTAAATTCTCATACTGTTTTGCTGCTTCCAGATAAAGATTAATGACATTATCAGTTGCGTCACTTCCTTCTGCACTTATGATCACTTCTGTTTGATTTGACTTCGCAAGTGAGCAAATTTCATCTAAATTTTGATGACATAAATCTCTATCAATTCCAAGTCCAATATGAGATAAATCAAGGGATACGGTAGAATTTAATTGTCGCTTAGCAATTGCATGACAAACCTTTAGAAATTCATCCTTTGCTTCAATTGCCTCAACTGCAGTTTTTGTATTCTCTCCCATGAATTCAATTGAGCATTTAAAACCATTGTTACATTCATTGACAACTTTCATAATGGTTTCATCCAGTGTTTCACCGCCTATATAACGATTCGCGGCTTTTTTAAAAACACCGTATAATATTTCATTTTCAAGTATATAGTTTTTCGCTTGCTGATTGAGAGCTGCTTTGCGTAATGCTTCTGAACCTATAGAAATCAACTTATTGTCAAGCATTATTAGTTCCCTTTAATAGTTTTTTGTAACAAAATGTATTGTACACCAGATCTTTCTTCCAAAAAGAAATTTTGAAACACGTAACTTCTTCTTAAAATCGATGTTATTAAAAGTTTACTAAATCTTGCTGTAGATCAAATTATCTAGTACATTTTCCGTGTTCATCAATTTGTGCAAAAAATACAGTTACAAAAACGGAGGTTTTCGTTACTATCATAAATGATTTGAAAGAAGATGGATTTATTTGTCAATGAAGCTAATAAAATCAATTTTCATATGTACTATTTTTTTCTGGGTAGCAGATATGGCAATTGCTTCGACATCCTCTTTATATAAAAATGAAAAATTAGCTTCTTTGAATGGATTCCAATCTCTCATTGAATTTTCAAAAGGGGATCCAAGTAAACCACTTATTATTTTTATCCCAGGCAATGCACATTTAGCGCGTATAGGATATGGCTATACAGGTGGCAACCCTAAAGATTTTTTGGCATATTGGCTTAACAAGAAAGGTTATTCATTCTTAGGTGTTTCTTATCCAACAGACAATAGCGTTTACAATAAAGTCTACCCAGAATTTAACATTGATGACTGGGGAAAGTTGGTTATTGCTGCTGCAAAAGAGATTATAAACAAAGAAAGACTCTCCAATAATATCATTATCGTTGGATGGAGTATGGCTGGTTCAGTTGTTCAAACTGCGAATTTAGCCGCTCAAAAAAATGGGCTACATCTTCAGTTATTTATTGGTTTGTCAGCAGTACCACCTATCCCATATATCATGAAAAATTCCCCCTTAATAATGAATAAAATGCTTGAAAATCATTTAGCAGATAGAACTTCACTGTATCCGTGGTTTTATAAATGGATAGAAGAACAAAACCAATATAATGGGCATACAATTATTCCTAGAGAAATCTATTTATCGCAATTTTTAGGCAGCATTCCAATTGCGCTTGGTGCTGAAGGTTATCACTATGAAAATCAGAAATTTATATTTAATATTGATAAAACAATTCAGGAAAGTGGCGTATTTGATTTTGAAAAAATGCCATTAATTGCACAGATACATGATGATTCGCCAGTCACAATGAAAATATCAACTATTGACCCGTATAGTTGGTATTTTTTACTAACACAAATGTTATATCAAAATTACTTAATACATATTAATAACGCTACATTGGATGTGGTTAGTTATGAAAAATTAAATAATTTTTTCAATAAAATTCCCGCGCAATTAACCATGACTGTACATGGAAATCATATGTTTTTTGTAGGGCAAAAGGGAGCAAAAGAAACAGCAATTAAAATTGATGATCTTATTCATACAGCTAATATGATACAAAAAGAATTAAATAAAAAGATTAGATAGTGGTGCATATTAAATACCGCTTAGCTAAGTGGCACCGTATCGCAGTTTCCGTACTTTTGGGGCGAATGGTTATCGCACTGGATGCACTCGCGGACCAGTTTTTTCAAAAATTGGTCGCTCAATCAAATATTACAAACACCATCTTGATGAATGGCTAAATGCTCAGGTTGTTATCAGATCATAAGATACTGCGTCATACAGATTTAAATTCTGCAAAAGAGTGAGCAAACGTTCACGACCTGAACGAACGTCTAATCGCGGTCAAATTTGAACGAAAAATCATCGTCAAAATGCTCACATACTGATATGTATGCTGCGCTTTCTCCTCGATTTTTCGTCCAACTTTGTCTCGCGCTTAAACGTTTTGCGTTCAGTAAAGATAACCTCGTGAACGAATACAAGAGTGAAAACCAATACCGATAATAATTGTTTATCTCAAGCACGTTGAGTATTTAAACAGCCGATTTAATTGTATTGATCGGAAGAAAAAGTGTTAGCTCCGAATCTTGTAATTCAGTAAAACCATAGTTTCCATAAAAAGATTTTGCATCATCATTTTTTGCATCTACTACCA
>CAZKUQ010000165.1:0-4023 GCA_964555965.1 uncultured Coxiellaceae bacterium | reverse complement strand
ACCACCGACCACCACCATGTCAAGGTGATGCTCTACCACTGAGCTACGTGCCTATCAAATTCGGGTCATAAAGATACCTGGTTAATGAAAAAGAAGCAACTAGTTAACGAAACCTACTTAACGAAACCTCGAAACATGAGAGTGCTCAAAAAACTGTGTCATATATGGACTCGCCCCTTGATGCAAGTAGAATATCACCGCCGCTCCTTAAAAAATCTAAATCCCAAATTATTAAAACACATTTTCATCGGTAAAATATTACTCATACAGTATCCTGACACTTGAAATATCATATTTTTTTATTTAAGCTCGCTACGCTAAAAGTCAGCAAATACCTCAAAGAGACATACTGATTATATAAGATAAAAAACCTATTGGTTTCACGCGAGAAAAAAATCAATCCAATAATTTTCAAAGATCAATCAAAAAAATGTATTGATACATGACATTTTGCTAAACAACAAGGTATGTTATGGAAATAAACAAAGGATCAAAGCAATGCAAACCTTCCCTCATGATCACCAAGGATGTCTCGGAAATTTGCAATCCGTTATTTAACAAATTCAATCTTAATGCATTCGCTTATTCACGTGTTTTTCCAGACGGTTCGAGATCAGAATTATGGAGTGATACTGCGGCGCTAGAACATACTTTTATAAACAAAAAATATATAACGGATTTATACAGTCCTGATTTTTATTCGTCACAAGAAAAGTATTTATTCTTAGAAACAAAAGTCGAAACCTTCGATTCCGATTTAAAGGAAAAATATATAAACCAACTTGCTGACCAAAGAAATCATTTCAACCATGATCATAGTTTTATGATTATAAAGAAACTATCTTCCTTATGTGAATATTATATTTTTTATGCACCAATTGAAAACAACACGATCAAAAATACATATTTAAATAACATCGATTCTTTAGAAACCTTTATAGCAAGATTCAAATTCTTATCATCACGATTAATAATTGAAGCAGACAACAATAAAATTATTCCACCATGGCGCAAATCGCACAATATTAATAAAGCAGCTGTCATATATGAACCCACACACGATTGCTTCAAATCAGCGCTATCACAGAAAGAAATTAAAGTTATCGAACTCACAGCAAATGGAAAAACTGCAAAGGAAGTCGCAAGATTATTAGGTGTTTCATTTCGCACGGTTGAATCACATCTCCACAACATGAAGTTAAAGCTTAATTGCATTAACACTAAAGAATTAATCCAGAAATATATAAGCAAAAAAATTTCATGATAATTGAACCAAAATTATCTATAAATACTAAACAAATTACAGCATGTGTAATTGGTACTATTTTTGAATGGTATGACATCGCCTTGTTTGGTGCCTTAACACCGTATCTTTCTAGGGTTTTCTTTCCCAACCAAAATTCAGCATTATCATTATTATTTACGCTTTTAATATTCACCAGTGGATTTATGATCAGACCAATCGGTGCCATCATTTTCGGTCACTTAGGGGATAGATACGGAAGAAGATCAACACTTGTATTCACATTTATAACAATGTCATTATCAACAGTATCAATTGGCTGCCTACCATCTTACGATTCCATCGGATATATTTCATCGCTCATATTGTTATTGATACGATTATTGCAAGGATTAGCTGTAAGTGGTGAGCATTCTGGAACTATTACCTATTTATATGAAATTGACAAAAGTAACAAACAAGGGTTTTTAACTAGCTTAAGTTACTCAGGAGTAATGATAGGAACATTATTTGCAACGCTAACAAATTTTCTTTTAAATTGTTTATTTTCTTACAATGAAATACTCAATTGGGCATGGAGAATACCGTTTATTTTTAGCATAGTACTATGCTTAGTCGGAATCTATTTTAGAAAAATCAGCAGTGAATCACTCACGTTTGAATCACTTTTAATAAATCGATTAATCTTGCGATATCCACTAAAAAAAACAATTGAAAATTACAAATACCCGTTACTTTCATCAATATTGATATTGGCAATATCATATGTAATTTTCTACACGATAATAATATTTATCCCTATATATCTCGTCCAAATCAACAAAATATCAGAACTGTCATCATCACTAATTACATCGATAGATTTAATAATTATGGCAAGCATTACACCAGTAGTTGGCTACTTATCAGACAAAATTGGTCACACAGCATTAATGAAAATTTCAGTGATTGGATTTCTTATTTTTTCCTATCCGCTATTTGCATTAATACATGGTGGAAATATCAAATACACTTTCGGGATATTAATTACATTTTCAATACTAAATTCATTATATCTTGGTCCATCAGGAAAACTTTTAATTGATGCATTTGAGCCAAATGTCCGTTACACCGCTGTATCAATAGTTTTCAATATAACTGCAGCAATTTTTGGTGGTACAGCCCCTTTATTCTTGCATCTTATTGAACGATCTAATTTGAATGTAGATCTGCCTCTAATGTACACTTCAGTTTTAGCGCTAATTAGCTATTTTATAATCTATAACAAAACGTCAGATTAAAAAATATATAAACATAACAAAATAATTGTCTGGGCTAATAAATGAAAATATCAACCGACATATATATGATTACTGGTGAAAACCCAAACGATCAGACAGGGTTTCTTAAACGATTGGTTATTTGTTTACAAAGTGGCATATCACTATTTCAGTTTAGGGCAAAAAACCTTGGTGATATTAAATATATATATCTCGCAAAAAAAATTTTAGAAATCGCACATAAATACAATGCAAAATTAATACTTAATTGCTCAATTGATACATTTGACAAAATCAATGCAGATGGGCTGCAACTAACTAGTGCGAGACTTTACGGATATACATCTAGGCCAATCGACAGAAACAAAATATTAGCAGCTTCATGCCACAATAAAAATGACCTTATCCAGGCTGAATCAATTAATGTTGATTTTGCTACGTTATCGCCTGTGTTAAAAACGGCTAGCCATCCGAAGGTCCAACCTCTTGGTTGGAATCATTTTTCTAAACTTATTGCAGCTACTAAGACACCTGTTTTTGCTTTGGGCGGAATGAGAACAAAAGATATATCAACAGCAAAAGAAAATGGCGCTATTGGCATTGCTGCAATACATGGACTCTGGAATAACTTTGACTAATCCATAATTTTTACATCAGCTCATTATCTTTTCAGTATTTATACGGATACACAAATACTTTTTACTAAATAAAATTTCCCTATTGAAAATTAATCTGCATAACGATTATATCAAACATTGATCTAGAATAATTATTCGTTATGTCGATATTCAGATGATTGTGGTGTTTTCATTATTTGTCTGCATCAATATAGGAGGATCGTAATGAGTATTTCAGCTAAATTAGCACTTATTAAACCACAAATAAAGGAAGTCAAAAAAAATAATTTAACAATTATTTTAAAACACACGAAAAAAAACGAACGTATGATATTAAAGATTTTTTTATTAAAACGTTTACATCAGTTATTTCATGAATTATTTCAAGATGAAATACAACATTGTCAAAACAATAATTCGATGGAGTGTTATGAAATGGATAGCAAAATGATTCGATTTTTAATTCAAGGGATTATTGAAACTGATCAGTACACTTTAGAAGGAATTGCATATCACACAAATATACCTTTTGATGTGATTTATGAAGCTGCGTGCGGAATAAACAATCAATTATCTATTACACCATGGTCTAAAATAGCAGAACTGTATATCCAAGTTAGACCAAAAATAGCAGGACTTTTAACTGAAAAATTGCTTGAAATTATCAACAAAGACAAAGCTTCATTAATAAAATTACTCAATGAGAAATAAATATACATTCGATCCTGAAAGAAATCAAATCTACTGATTGAACGCGATTAGTAATTCGCTGTACTAAGACTACACATCACGGATGGAAGAAAGGAAGCATTGAAACAATACAATGAACAATTTCCGAATGGCGTGAAAGATGCACCATGTGATTTTGATTTCAGCCCACTTGTTGCTGCCATCACAAATGATA
>CAZKUQ010000164.1:0-4028 GCA_964555965.1 uncultured Coxiellaceae bacterium | reverse complement strand
CCTCAACTTGCGCATCAACCGCCTGTTCTACTCCCGCGCCTTCATCATTATCAACTACTGGTTTTTGGCCTTCAAATGCATTCATAGATTTATGGTTAATATATTATTTATAAAGATAAAATTTGTTTTTGGATTTTTTCAATTTCGTGTTTATCATGTTCGGCCTTAATCTCTTTTCTACGATTTTGCACCATCTGTAATTGTTTCAACAAGGCTGTATGACGTTCTATTTCGCCATTAACTTTATTTTTTAATTCCTCAATACGGTTGTCTAGTTCAGCTGCTGATAAATTATGGACATCTTTTTGCATATACGTAATTATAGCAGAAAAACGGAAATTGTCAAATATTTCGCGATATAATTTTTTAAGTAAAAAAACATTATTGGGTTAGGCCGTAGGCAAGACACGGTGTTATACTATATACATGTATAAAACTATTATTGTTAGCATAAGCTTATTAATTTTTCCTTTAGTTACCGGTGCTGCTAGTTTATCCGATTTTGTCACTTTCACTGGCGAGGGCATTATCAATTTTGCCGGACAAAGTTTATCAGCGGCCGGAGACGTTAACGGCGACGGTTATGATGACTTTATTGTTAATTCATTTATGAATAGCGATAATGGTACTAGTGCTGGTGCAGTATATTTAATCTATGGGCAAGAAAATTTGTTGGAGTCAGCTAGTTTAGCAACCGCTGTAGAATTCACGGGAGAAGCCGTTGGTGATTATGCCGGACGTTCGTTAGCCGCTGTTGGCGATATAAATAATGACGGCTATGATGATATTTTAGTAGGGGCTGATTTAAATGATGCTACTGGTACAGACGCTGGCGCAGTATATTTAATCTATGGGCAAGCAGTTGCATTTACTTCAGTGAACTTAAATATGGCGGTACGATTCACTGGAGAAGCCGCTGGTGATAGTGCCGGGTCGGCTGTAGCTGGGGCTGGCGATATAAATAATGACGGTTATGATGATTTTATTATTGGAGCACCCTATAATGATACTGCTCAATCTAATACTGGAGCGGCTTATTTATTCTATGGTCGGTCTGCGCTATACACTGCAACTTCAGTAACAGCGGGAGTTAAGTTTACTGGAGAAGCTTCTGGTAATGCAGCCGGCGATGCCGTCTCCGCGGCTGGCGATATAAATAATGACGGCTATGATGATTTTGTTATTGGAGCTTCTTATAAAGATAATATTGGATCGGTATATTTAATATATGGACAAGCCGCTGCGTTAGCAGCAACTAATTTAAGTGATAGTATTGAATTATATGGCGAAGGCAGCCAAGATAGAGCTGGTGCACACATAAATGTAGCCGGTGATGTTAATGCCGATGGCTATGATGATTTTGTTATTGGTGCGGCCAATAATGATTCTAGTGGTGGCGATGGCGCCGGTGCGGTATATTTGGTATATGGGCGAGCAGCCGTTTTTACTACAGCTGGTTTACTATCCGTCGGAACAAAGTTTTCTGGAGAGGTCGTCGGAGATCAAGCTGGAATTTATTTAGGAGGTAGCGGTGATGTAAATAATGACGACTACGATGATTTTATAATAGGAGCAAGATTAAATGACGATGCCGGTGTCGATACAGGAGCCGCCTATATTGTGTATGGACAATCTACTCAATACTCGTCAGCTAGTTTAGCTGTTATGCAAGAGTTTACCGGGGTGTCAGCTGGTGAATTGGCTGGTGAAGGAGTGGATATTGCCGGTGATGTAAATAATGACGGCTACGATGATATTATTATTGCAGCTGCTCAAAATGATAATGCGGCAATGAACGCCGGAATAGTTTATCTTGGATATTTAACAGTAGATACCGATGGTGATGGCGTGGCTGGTTCAGATGGCGTGGTGACGCAAGGGACAGATTGTAATGATAATGACCCCACCGTGTCGGCGGGACAAATATATTATGTTGATGCGGACGAAGATGGTTTGGGGAGCACAGTAACGGAAGCTGTTTGTAGCGCTACGCCGCCCACTGGCTATGCCACTAACAACGATGATACCAACGATACTATTGCCAATGCCGGTGTAGAAATTTCTAATGATGGAGTAGATAACGATAACGATGGCGTGATTGATGAAGAAAATACCGTGGCGGAAAATGGAGTTCATCCAGGTTATGCTGATGCCGATCCGGCGGATAGCGCAGCATATGCTAGCAATGTTACTTCAGTGGTTGGCGGAACAAACGGCACAATAATTGTAACGTATAGCGATGCTTCGGTTTATCGCTATCCAATTTTTACCATAGCCACAACCATCACTACCGACGTGGCAGCTTTTCAAAATACTGGATATTTAGTGGTGCTGCATCCAACTAGTAAGAAATTAGCATTGGTAAATGTCTACAACGGCACTGTTTATAAAAAGTTAGCGTTGACAAAACAGGCCATGACAAAAAAGTCGTTTCAGCAATTTGATTTACGCGCTGATGACGATACAGAAGTAATTGTGAGTAGCAGTAAGGGCAAAAAAGTGCGTTTGGCGGTAATTCAAGTTAATCTCGAAGCAGAAACGCTAATTCTGGCGGATAGGTTAAAATTATCAGGAAAAAAGATTTTTCCAACGCGCACTGTAGTTAAAGCTAAAAAAATTATATTAAAAAGAAAAAATAAAACCATCTATACAATTCGTGTAAAAAAATCCTATCAGTTGGTAAATTAATCGAGCTGAAATAATATTACTTACAAAGCTTCTACAAACGCTAACGCGGCTGATACGTTTTCAGTAGCGTAAAGCGTATCAATCTCATCAAGAATATTTCTACCAAATGTACTAACAATAGCCATCTCTAAGGCATGCCAAATATGACCGTCGCCATCTTCACTTCCATCAAATAATGCAGCACGTAAAAATGGCAAACTTAAAGCCGGAGTTTTTTCTATTAACTTATTTACCAACATTTGTTCATCTTCATATATATCACTATGCGCTTCCGGATGAAGATATGTACATCTAACTAATTCTACTACCGCTTCATTTAACCAGCGATATTTATTATGTATTCCCGTGTCGTTTTCATTATTAACTTCAAATTCAAGACCAATACGGCGTGGTTGGACGGTTTTTTTACCATCTGGTGCGGTAATAATTTGGGCTACTTGACGAGATAAAGCATGAATAAATTCATGTTCAAAGGTTGTTTCTAAATCTTCATCACTAGAAGTTAAATTTATTGAAGTCGTTTCTAAATTCCAGCCACCGCGAGCACACCCGCCTGCTGCCATACCTAGATATAGGGTATTAAATAAATTTACAGCGATATTATCTAACAAAAATTCTACTTGGTTTATCGGTACAGACAGTTCGTCTTTTGCGATGGCCACTATACAGCGATGTTTCACCCGTTCTTTAATGGCAGGCAATTCATGAGCATAGAATTCCCGACACCTTTGTTCATAGGTAGCAGTTTGAGTTTGTAATACTTTTTCTAGTATAGTTCTAATCCTCTCAGGAATATCTTTTTCTGGGCGTAATAAATTGACAAAAATATTTTCAGTTAATGCATCTGTCGAACGGTCTTCAGCTCTTGGTTTTTTGATTCCTAAACCAGATATATATTCCCAATCTGGTTCCAGTTTGGAAAAAGCCATAACAGCTGGTCCAATTGTATCGTCAGTTTCATGCAGGATTAATATTCCTTCCATGACATATAAATCATAATTAATTGGAATACCACCTCTGGTTAAAAAAGTTCCACCCAGCACAGCAGCATCAGAAATGGTTTTCGGTAGGTCTATTTGACTACCAGATTGTTTTCTAATTTCCCGTGAAATTTGGAAAAAATCAGTACGGTGGTCGGTGCCAAATACATTACGTACTGTTTTTACAGATGGCACATGTTCTCTTGTTTCTGCGTACATGATTTTGAGAGATGAAACTACGAATTAGCGTAAGGCAACCGTGGGGTATATACGTATCTGTATTATATCAATGACCGTACATATTGTAATAAACCTGTTGCCATATAGCCAAATCTGATATACTTCCAGGATATGGAGGTA
>CAZKUQ010000163.1:0-4053 GCA_964555965.1 uncultured Coxiellaceae bacterium | reverse complement strand
CACCGGCTGGGTCGCCGCCTGCGACTGGATGGCGAATGATTTACCATGGTTGAATGATGATTTAATAACTACTGAAGAGACGTTAGTAAATATTACAAATAATAAGGATAATTCAATTATCCTCGATTTTTTGCCTCATTGTTTGTTAGCTTTGGCCGAAACACAAATTCTTCTCGAAAAACATACAGATGCAATGAATAATATTAATCTAAGTGCCAATCTTTATAAAGATCACCATGATGATTTAAATATTGCGAGATGTTGGATGGTTAAAGCTAATTGTCTTCGTCGTCAAAGCAATTTTTCTGAAGCAAAAGAGTATTTTGAAAATTCTGAAGTAGTTCTGAAGAACTATTATTCAATAAAGGATATTGGAAGATTATATTTTTACAGCGGTATTTTAAATCTTTTTAGCACAACCGATTTTACATTAACTGAAGAAAAATTTAATAACGCACTTGTTGTTTTTTCAAAAACTGACTTAGACCTTTGGAAAGGAATGAGTTTTACATTCCTTGGAGTAACATCTGTTCAAGATGGTCAACTTGATCGAGCTTTATCTCTTTACCTCAAAGCCAATGCAATTTTTCATAAATACTCTATTGAAAGCCTAACTGCCCAAAATAATAATGCTTTAGGTAGGGTGTATTCTTTATTAGGAAATCTAGATGAAAGTATTAATTATTTAGAAAATGCAAGAATTAGTCATATAAAAAATGGTAGATTTTTTATGGCGGCAAGAGACACTATTGCAATCGGTGACAATTATTTTCAACAAGGTCGCTATCAAGATGCATTACATTCATACGAATCAATATTAGAGTACTTTTCAATAGAAAAAGATAAAGTGCAAATTGGACTTTATCAACTAAACCTTTCAAACTATTGGATAAGATTATCAAATTATTCAATAGCGGAAAAATACCTTAACCTCGCAGAATCTAATCTACGAATAAGTAATCAATTAGATTCCAAAATTAATTTATTAAATTTGAGAGCCAGAATAAAATTTGAATTGGGACAAATTGAAGAATCAGAAAAATATCTAATGGAAGCAATAGAAATTGTTCAAGGTAAAAGATTAAGACCACAATTAGCAGTTACACAACTCAATCTTGGGGATGTATTAATTTCTGAACAGAATATTACTAGAGCATTACATTATCTTCTCTTGGCGAAAAAAGAATTTAAAAAAATGGGAATGGATTATGAATTAGTTTCTTGTCTAATATCAATTGGTACTTGTTATATTAATTCAAAACAAGATTTAGCAAAAATATATTTTAATAATGCATTACAAGTTAGCCTAGGATCATTCATAGATTTAGAATGGCGTGCACATGCGGGGTTAGCTGAAATTGAAAAAACAGAAAATGCAATCTTGTCATACAAACAAGCGGTTCAAGCAATAAGCAAGGTAAAAACCAATTTATGGCAACCTAACCTTGCGAGTTTTTATGTTAATAAACCAATATATTTTTTTAACAAAGCAATAATGTTTGCCTCTCAATTTGGTTATCTAGAAGAATTAATTGAATTTATAGAAGCAGGAAAATTTATTTCATTGCTACAAGGACTGACATTTTCTCAAATAGATAAAAAATATTACATACCTAGAAGTATAAGTATTTTAAAGGCTAATATTAACAAGATAAAAAGAAAAATTTATAGATTAACAAATTATAACCAATCTATTAACAAAGAAATCGAAACAATATTTTTGCAAAAGAAATTAGCAGAAACAATAAAAATATATGATGAACATGTTTCTCAAAATGAAAGAAAATACTCCTCAATAAGAAAGGTAAACTCTTCACTTTCTTTCTCTGTTCCCAATTTTAGGCACCAAGCAAACGAGCATTTTACCCAAAAATGGTTGTCTATTAACTATCATATGTCTTCGGAATTTCTTTATATTACTGTCATAACTCCAAATAAATTATGTTTGAAAACAATACCACTTACTAGTAAGGTTTTACAATTGATACGGAAAATCACCAATAATCAAAACAGAGGTTTTCGTTTTTTTCAAGATGAGTTAAAAATAATAGGTGGAATTCTCATTCCTGATGAAATTTTATCGCAATGTACTTCAGATACTATTCTATTGATTGTTCCGCATAATAGACTACATGGTATTCCATGGGCTGCAATCGGAAACCCACCTTTAGTGCAAAAATGTATACCAATAATAATTCCGTCCTTACAAGTTCTTGAAAGCTTATGGAAAAGATCTGAACATAAGTATAAAACCATAAATAAAAAAGGACTTCTGATTGGAATTTCTAACTTTGAGGGGAGATATCCGAGCTTAGAGAGTGTGGAAACTGAACTTGAAATAATCCATTCAAGTTCAGTAGATAATTGCGAAGAAGTATATACAAATATAAATACTTTTAAAGAACTCGAAGAAATAATGCATCGAAACGCGGAAGAGTATGAATGGTTACATTTAGCCACTCATTTTTTTAATGACAAAAAAACTGGCCGTATAGGAGGATTTGCTTTAAAAAAAGAGGATGTCTGGCTTGATCAAATAAGAGATTTATCCCCATTACCTAGATTGATAACATTATCGGGTTGTAATAGTTTGTACGGCTCTGTATCTATTGGTGATGAACAAATCAGTTTATCATCAACATGTTTTCTTGCCGGCGCTGAAAGTATTATTGGGAGTCTTTGGCCAATAATTGATAATTCAACAACTAATTTGATGAACCATTTATATTTAAACATTCATAAAGCGTTATCTCCATCAGATTCTTTGTCCTTAGCACAAAGAAATGCAATTGAAACAAAAGAAGACCTTTCTACTTGGTGTAGTTATTTAAATTTAGGTAGTAGATAAAACCTTTTTCTAATTATTACTAAACAAATGGAAAAAGATGCTGGAAAATTCCAGCATCTTTTATTTATTTATTCTAGACTGGGCAAGTCGGGCAATCCCAGGCTAACTGTGCACCGTCTTGAGCGGACTGTGGTGCCACGATGATGGGGGTCGGTGAACCGGTGACCCCGAGAGAGGTGATCCCGACCTCTCTGGTCGACAAGGCTGCGAAGGCGACGATCGCAACAACGATCATCAGGACCAGTGCTACTGCGAGTACTAAGTTACGTTTTTGTGCCATTTTATCCTCATTGGTGTTTCTGAATATGAGAGATACGTTTGTCAGGGCCCTGTCCACTTTCGTGGCATCTGCAGACACATGGCGTAACTTTTGCGGAAAGAACTGTGTTTCTATTCGGTTGTGAAGGTGCTGTGTTGCTGGGTGTTGAAAATCTGTGTTATTGGCTAGCCATATATATATTAGAAAAAATAGAACCGCTTAACCACGTATAAAAACGGAGGATCACCGCGCCTTATGGCGGGTCTCTGCGGGAATAGTGTAAAAATAACAAGGAAATTATTGTGATTAAAATAAACAGGAATACCATTTAAGTTGATTAAGAAAGGTCAAATACTCTATAATAGTTATGTTGCATATTGAATTAATACACGATCATCGTCACAGGGAGCGATAAATGACGAAAGCTGGCCGACACACACCTTTTTCAAAAAAGCTCAGGGATTTACGTGAAAACACAAAATCCTCAAAATACAGCCGAGGTAAAAGCAAATTAACCCTTGTAACATTCAGCGAGCAATTGTGCGAGGTGCTCAACGTTGAAGGTTTCACCGAAAATATAGTGGAAAAATGGGAAAATGGATCCTCGAAAATTGACGAGAACGAACGTCCCCTGCTTTGCGGAATCATCAAGGTTTTATACAATTTTTCAAGTATAAAAACCCTGGAGGAAGCCAACGAACTGCTCCTAGTTGGCGATTACCGACCATTAAATCCCGATGAAGCCGCCAGCATCAATCCGGAATGGGTCGTCGCACCAGAACCAGACGAGCCGGAAAAACAAAAAGCAGCTCCAGTTGAACCCCGCGTGGGCAACGCGCCTCCGCTGCCTTCGTTGATCGTAGGCCGTGATGACGATTTGACCGAATTAAGAAAGCGCCTGATCAGTGATAAACAAGACCAGGGCAGCCTGCAGGTGCTTACCGCC
>CAZKUQ010000162.1:0-4054 GCA_964555965.1 uncultured Coxiellaceae bacterium | reverse complement strand
AAGGAAAAAGAAGATAGTGCTTATTGAATCAATGAATCCTGAATGGCAAGATCTGTACGGCAGGCTATTGTAACGTCAAAAGCTGGATCGCCACGGCCAAGCGCTTCGCGGCCTCGCGATGACGGCTTCCTGGGGAGTTACAAATTTTTTTTAAAATATGCGTCGATCCCTCAGGTTCCCACCCCCCTTGAATGGCGACGAGTCGAGTCATGATTCACAGCAGTTGCTGCTCGACTATCGAAGGATCTGGTTCGCGAGTTCGGTTTGAGCTTAACGCGGTGATCAGTAAGTTTCATAGACCACATCCTCCTAAAGAAGCCAAGCCCTATCAAATTCGTGATGCGCGATTATTTCTTGAAAAAACGGGGATATTACCATGAACACTATGAGTTATAAGGGTTTAATTAACTAAGCATAATACAGGGTTGAATCTGCCACTTGTGCATCACTAAAACCTTTAATTCTCAACATGCAGCTATCGCATTTGCCACAAGCATGTCCCTCATCAGTTGCTTTATAACAAGAAACGGTCATTTGATAATCAACTCCTAATGATAGCCCTAGCTTGATCGTTTCAGCCTTTGAGAGACTTATGAGAGGGGTTTGCAGCCTGATGCTCCCTTCTTCCGCCCCAACTTTAGTAGCCAGATTGGCGAGCCGTTGAAAGGCTTGAATGTATTCAGGACGGCAATCAGGGTATCCAGAATAGTCTACTGAACTAACTCCGATAAAAATATCATTTGCCTTGAGTACTTCAGCCCATCCTAATGCAAAAGATAAGAAAATGGTGTTTCTGGCGGGAACGTAGGTGATAGGGATTTCATCATCGCCTTTAAAGTCAGGCACATCTAATTTTTCATCTGTTAATGCAGAGCCACCAAATTGGGAAATAGGTAAATCCACTATAAAATGTTCCGCGCCAAAATGCGTAGCAATTCGTTTCGCTGCATTTAATTCTGCTGAGTGTCGTTGGCCGTAATTGAAGCTTATCGCGTAACAATTAAAACCTTTAGATTTAGCGTATGCCAAACATGTTGTTGAATCTAGTCCACCTGAGAATAGAATAACTGCATTTTTCATTTATGAATCTCATTAAAGTAGTGATTGTTTTCATTTTGATATGTGGCATCCAAGCTAAACACATTAAATTTAGTTTGATGGTCATAAATATCTAACTTCTCTTTTTTCTTTAACCATTTCGTTATGCGAACAGAAAAAGGAACAATGAGATTTTTTGCAAGCGCTTTACCGAAAGAAATCCCAAGTTTTTCTTTAACAGAATTCTCAGTACACGCTACGTAAACCTCTATACTACACCACCGCAATCGCTGCTATTGCAACTTGCGGTATAGCTGGAAGTGTGAAATTTTCAAAGAATCGCTTATTATCGTTGTTAAGAAAAATGTTTCTCAGCTCTGCCATGGTCTGATGAGTCAATGGCTTGAGACCCTTTTTATTTTCTGCAAGAAGCTGTTCAATCAAACTGCTATACAGTATATTCGTTGGTTTCTCACGAGTACAATAACGGGATCCCATAGCAAGTCGCCCATCTAGTGCTTTGAGGACTTCAAGCAATACCGTGTCACTTTGCTTATTTTCTCTATCTTTTAGATGTTTCATTGCAAGATAAATACCGCGCGGCACAGAAAATGTCTTTCCTGTTTCTTCGTCAGTTATTCTTGCCCCATCAAGATAGGCATTCATTTTACCGAAAAATGAAACTTGCCTATTCCAATTAACAAGATTGCCCTTGCCCATAATGATAGCATAAATAAAATCATTTATTTCACGGCAATGATCTTTTTGTGTGTTACTTGAATGTTGAGTAATTTCACTTGCTACAGATACATCACTATTTCCATTATTACTAGAATTTGAATCCACTGACATAGTTGAGCTTATTGAACCACTTCGCTCCTTAACTAACTGCGTATCTTTCGGCTGTTGTGCGACAACACACTCTTCTTTCTCTTTTTCCCTAATTTTAACTGCTAAATTTTGCAATTTTTGTAGTAGTATTTTGTTTGGACAAAACGTATCTCTACACTTTCGATACTGTTTAAATATATCTAACAACTTTTGTTTTGTATCCTCTAATTTGCTTTGATTAAAGCTCGCTTCTAGTTCAGTAATCTGTTTAGTCATTGTGTTAATAGCAACATGGAACTCATTGAAATATACCTGCACCGATAGAATATCTGCATTAATGCGCCCTCTCCAATCATCCCATTGTTTCTTAAAATCCATCAATTCTTTTTGGTATTTTTTAGTATTCTCATCTAATAGTTTGACAGCAGCATTGTGCGCCTCATCTAGCGTTTTCGTACTGGAAACAAACTTATCCCGTCGATTAACTAGCTCTTGGCCAGACGGTGTTAACGCCGCGCTAAATTCATAAGTTGCCGCAAGAATTCCCCAACCAATATTTTCTTTTGCTGCACATCCGATATAATTTTTAAATCGCTCTTGATGATCATCCAACTCTGCTGCAACAGCATAATTAAAATCTCCGCCCTGAATTTCATTTCGACCCGGTAATTTTTCTTCAACAACTTTTTCTAGAAACTCTGAAAATATTTTTTTAGCTAAAATCTCAATATTCCATACTTGACTTCGTAAATATTGAGTTATGCTATTTAAAAGACTATGAATATCACCTTCAATTTTAAATTCAAGTGTTTCTTTTGAATTTTCTGCTGTGGAAAATTTAATAAATGCTATCTTTGAAAAAGAATCATAAAAAACTTTTCTTGCTTTTTTTTGTTCTATATCAGATGGATAATTTGGAAAAACATAATCCCTATAATATTGGGTAACTATATCTTTGAGCACTTCAGCCAAACCGTTTTCTATAGCTTGAATTGTAACACTATCCTGCTTGTACTGTTTTGTTTCTATGTCTACTCTACCTAGATCGGCTTCAAAAATTTCTACTATTGGCCCATCAGAAAACAAAGGTATTTCGTTTCTTGGTTTATTAAATAAAGTATTTAAGTCGGGGTGAAGAGAGATATATTTTTTAAATAGCTTATCACGCGATACCGATTCTTTAGATTCTGCAAGGTTTAGAAAAACAGCGTCTTTGAAATCCCGCAAGTTTTTAGGTAACAGATCAAACTGCTGCCGCACCTCTTTCGCTTCCGCTATTAAAGCAGCCCTTTGTTGTTTAATTTCGTCTAATTCCTTACGTCTTGTTGCTGTCATAAAAGCTCTTCTTCCTCGATTAATAATAGTAAGAATTTCTGTCTATATCTTATATTTATACCGATTTTAGCTTAAGGAATACTTAAGACTCAAAACGCGAATTTTAAGCGCCAGAACAGACGGTTTTTAACTGCCAGCGACCTGTTGCAACACAAGCAGAACATCATCATTAGCTGGACGCTCAACAGTCTTAAGCGATTCGTTGGTCTCAAAAATATTGTTTAAGGCCGCTATAGGGTCTACGCCCTTGGGAAAATCTAAAAGACGAAGCTTTTGTTTGTCTTTCTTTACAGCAAAACAATCAATCAGCTTGTTATACAACAAGTTTGTTGGTCTCGCACGAGTACAATATCTGGATCCCCTATCAAGACGCTCATCAAATGCTTGGAGGACTGCGAGCAACATCTTAGATTCAGTATCTTGTTTTTTGACTGTTAAGCACTGTATCGCATTGTAAATACCCCGCGGTACAGAATATGTTTTTCCTGTTTTTTTATCAGTTAATCTCGCCCCATCAAAATACGCATGCATTTTACCTAACATTGAAACTCGCGCATTCCAAAAAGCGAGATTATTCATGATAATAAAGTAAATAAACTTATTTATTTTGAGGCAAACATCTTCTCGGGTTTTGCTTGGATCTTGAAGCGCATTCACTACAGCAACTTTTAATTCTCCTGGTTGGGATTGCGCAGCACCGCCTCCTGCAATACCTATCACAGTTGATTGCTTATCCTCTTGTTGAACTTTTTTTGTAGCTTCTATGGCTTTTAGATTTTGCTTGATTTGTATTTTCCACTCTTCTATCTTTCCTTTAATGGTGAATATTTTTTCATTCTCGCCAAAGAAA
>CAZKUQ010000161.1:0-4108 GCA_964555965.1 uncultured Coxiellaceae bacterium | reverse complement strand
TTGAGGCTTGTGTATAAAATATTTTATAGTCGAACAGCCATAAAATCAATTTATAGCTGTTCAGCCATAAATTGATTTTATAGCTGAACAGCTATAAAATATAAAAGAAATCAAAAAAATGGGGTAGCACATGGAACAATTAATTTATTCTCCAAAATCTCTTGGTAGCGCCATTAAACGCCAACGAAAAATAAAGAAGCTTAGCCAAAATGAAGCTGGCAGAGCATTCAACCTTGATCAAACTACTGTTTCTAGTATTGAACAAGGCGCGCCAGGTACACGCCTTGAAACATTGTTTCGTATGCTTGCGGCTCTTGAACTCGAAATGGTGATCAGACCTAAAAAAATTGAGGATATTAAAAGAAAAAAGGAGAATTGGTAAATGGCACGCAAAAGGCAACATCAAGATCTATATGTCTATATGAACGGCATTCGTGTTGGAATATTATCACGAGATTCTAGCGGCATTATCATATTTACCTATGATAATGATTGGCTAAATTGGGAATATACACGTCCAATCAGCTTATCACTGCCGCTAACAGAAACACCTTACAAAGGCTATCTGGTTGATTGTTACTTTGATAATTTATTACCGGATAGTGAATTAATCCGTGAACGTATCCAAACGTGCTTTAACATACCAACAAAAAAAAGTTTTGATTTGCTTTCCTATATTGGCGCAGATTGCGTTGGTGCATTGCAACTATTAACACAGCCTCAGGTGACCAATATTCAAAAAATTCAGGCAAATTCAGTAGATGATCACACGATTGCAACTCTTTTAAAACATTATCAGACCGCACCACTTGGCATGGATAGAAATTTTGATTTTCGTATATCTATTGCTGGCGCCCAAGAAAAAACTGCTTTATTGCGATATCAAGATAAATGGTGGTTACCAAAAAATACAACACCAACTAGTCATATTATTAAATTACCAATAGGCAAGATAAAACATTCAGGAATTGATTTATCAGACAGTATTGAGAACGAATGGCTTTGTCTCAAAATTTTATCTGCTTACAGCTTACCTGTGAATAAAGCAAATATTGTGCAATTTAATGATGTGAAAACATTAGTTGTTGAGCGATTCGATAGACGATGGACTAACAATAATCGCTGGCTTTTACGTTTACCTCAAGAAGATTTATGTCAAGCATTAGGCAAACCAGCTGGATTGAAGTACGAGTCAGATGGCGGACCAGGAATAAAAGATATCATGGCAATTTTATTAGGCTCAAAAAATGCTGTTTCTGATCGTCATCAATTTATGAAATCAGTATTTTTATTTTGGGTTCTGGGCGCTATTGATGGTCACGCTAAAAATTTTAGTGTTAGTATTGAATCACAAGGACGATATCAGCTTACCCCTCTTTATGATGTGATTTCAGCTTATCCTCTCGCTGCTGAGCGGCAAATAGAATGGCGAGAATTAAAAATGGCTATGTCATTAAAAAGCAAAAATCGTCATTACTTATGGAGCACGATCCAACCACGACACTGGTTAGCAATGGCAATTGAATGTCAATTTTCTGATACTATGATGCAAACGATTATTGAAGACGTGTGCGATAATATGGAACATGTGATTGATCATGTTACACAAATACTACCCCCTCAATTTCCCAACCAAATTTATGTACCGATATTTGCTGGTATGCGCCAAATTAAAAATCGATGCAATATTAATCGTAAATTTTAATACTCGCATTAATTTCACAACTCAACATTTATGGTAAAATAAATGAAATTATCACTAAAAGAAAAATTCATGCTCTTTTCATATTCTTTACGAATTATTTTAGTATTTATTTTTTCTCAAACTGCTTTTGCCATTTATTATGAGATTAGTGGTTCTCCTTTTGATACAACCGATGCACCGCTACCTGAATTTATTAAACCTCCGCATGAAAAAACAATTATCGTCAATCCTAATATTCATGCTTGGGGTGCTTATAATAAAAACGGCAAATTAATTCGTTGGGGAATTGCAACCGCAGGTGCCATCTCTTGTCCTGATGAAGGTAATTCATGTTATACAAAACCTGGTTATTATCGTATTTATTCGCTTGGAAATGAAAGTTGTATCTCGCGAAAATATCCATCTCCTGATGGCGGTGCACCTATGCCCTACTGCATGTATTTTAATGGCGGACAAGCGCTGCACGGATCATCTGATGTCGTTTTTAATAATGAAAGTCATGGCTGTGTGCGCATACATGTCAGTGATGCTAAGTGGCTTCGTTATCAATTTGCGGAAGGCCCCAATGCAAACAATCAATTCCGCGGAACAAGAATTATTATTAAAGCTTATGAGTGATAACAAGTGCGACACCGCTCCCTGTTTTTTTCTCTGTGGTTTATCGCTACACACTTTCATCGCTTCTTTCGTGCTACTTGCTCAGTACATCGCTATCAATCGAGAAACCATTGATATTGATTTTTTAATGACGAAAATTAAAAATGAAATGCAAACCATTGAAAGAGTCATTAATTCAAAATACCTTTAATCGCCGTGGAACATCCATGTCATTAATAATCAGATTTGATGTTACCAGCATACAAAGCTTACAAGCATTATGGAGTAATCATATACGCGGTCTTGGTGTATTTAGAGAGCGATTAAATTTACCAGATCAAATTGATGAAGCAATAAAAGAAATTAACGGTTGGATAAACTTGAAAAAGTTATAATCTAAGACATATGAATCAAAATCATTATAAAGGTAGCTATCAATGTCTAAACATATCAAAATTCTCGTTATCGGCGTGGGTATTGCTGGTCCTGCAATTTGTTATTGGCTAAAAAGATTTGGCTTTTCTCCTGTCTTGATTGAAAAATCTGATGCTCTCAGAAAAGGTGGTCAGGCACTGGATGTCCGCGGTATAGCAACGCATATTGCCAAAGAAATGGGTATTTATGATCAAATATGCGATATGCGCACGCGAATAGAATGCGGTCGTTTTGTGGATGCAACAGGTAATGTGCTGCATGAAGAACATGGTGAGAAATTCGGTTTCAGGCAAGATGATGAAGTTGAAATTCTTCGTGGTGATTTGATTGAAATTCTGATGAAAACAATTGCTGATGTACCTTGTCATTTCAATCAATCCGTTATCAGCATGCAGCAGAATGATGATAGTGTTACTGTCAACTTCAAGGATGGCAGAGTTGAAAATTATGATGTAGTGATCGCTGCGGATGGCATTCACTCTGCCACAAGGCGCATGATCTTTGATAAAAATGAATATCAGTTAATTCATCTTGGTTCATATCTTAGTACATTTACCATTCCAAATTACCTTGGTTTGAGTCATATGGACCTGGAATGTGAAGCTCATCATAAACTGGTGTCAATCAATAGCGATAACAATCCCGAAATAGCGAGAGCCGGATTTATGTTCCGTTCTCAGCATGTCCTGAAAGATATCCGTGATGAGAATGAACAAAAACAATTCCTATGTGATGCTTTTCGCGATTTTGGCTGGGAAACACAAAATATTTTAAATCTGATGAAGACAAGCGATGATTTTTATTTTGATGCTATTACGCAAGTAAAAATGAATAGTTGGACAAAAGGTCGCATAGCACTTCTAGGCGATGCAGGTTATTGTCCTTCTCCGTTATCTGGCCAAGGCAATAATCTGGCGTTTGTTGGTGCATATATCCTAGCGGGAGAATTAAAAGCCGCTAATGGAAATTATGTACAGGCATTTACTCGTTATAATGCATTACTACATTCCTTCGTTGATGCCAATCAAAAATTTGGCGTTTGGGTGAGCGAATCATTTCTTGTAGAGGATGAAGTTTCCAAAGAAATTGCAGAAGAACGCTCAAACAGAATCCTGACAATGATAAAATCCGTTTCGAATGCAATTACTTTACCTCAATATGAATAATCAGATTTGAGCTAGTGCATTTCAATATCATTTAGCATCTTTTTGTTTAGCAAGCTCTGGCGTTATAAAATTTTCGTTTGCGATGGGGTGTTGTTAGAGGGGAGAAGCGCAGCTCTTCCCTCTAACTGAACGAGCACGAATAACGGAAGGGTTCCATCGCAAGATGAAACTGATTCAACGAAGAGCTTATGGATTTCGGAACTTT
>CAZKUQ010000160.1:0-4150 GCA_964555965.1 uncultured Coxiellaceae bacterium | reverse complement strand
AGGCAAGAATATTGTCATGCCAGCCGCGCGTTTTTTGCGCGAGGTGGCATCCAGACGCATGAAGGACCCTCCGCCTCAGGCGGAGGGCTGGACAAGTTATACATTATAAGCAATAAACCTCCTGCTTGGACTACCGGAGTGTGGCCAAGCAGGAGGTCATGTATGAAAGAGTACAAGACGTTATCACATAGTGTTTGGGATTGTAAGTACCATATAGTTTTCATACCGAAATACAGGCAGAAAAAGCTATACGGAACAGTAAGGACAGATTTAAGGGATTTATTTCACAAGCTTAGTTTTCAAAAGGAATGTCGGATAGAAGAAGGATATTTGATGCCGGATCATGTGCATATGTTGATATCGATACCGCCAAAGTATTCGGTAGCGCACATGGTGGGATTTTTAAAAGGAAAAAGTGCATTGTATTTAGCGCAACGGTATGGAAGGAGAAGGAAGCAAAGAGGATATCATTTCTGGGCGCGAGGATACTTTGTGACGACGGTAAGATATAACGAGGAGGTCGTTAGACGTTATATACAGAACCAAGAAAAGATAGATAGGCAAGTAGAGCAACAGAGCTTATTTAAGGACTATTAACTTTAACAAAATGGTAACCACTTTGAGTGGTTCAAGCGAAACGAAGTGTAGCGTTACAGACCTCCACCTCTGGTGGAGGTCATTGAGTTCTCGAACACTCTGGATGCCAGCTAAAAGCATGCTGGCATGACAGAAATACTCTTAACTTAATGGCAGTGCGCCTGCGCGGGGGTGGGATCTTTTTAAAATAATCACTTCTTAATTATTTTTAATTTTAAATATTCCGCGAGCTCGTCTTGATACAGAGCTTGTTGCGGTATATCTTCACGTAACGGTTTCAGTGAAACGCTATGTGTTTTTAATTCATGTTCGCCAATAATAATGGCATATTGAGCGCCGCTTTTGTCCGCTTTCTTCAATTGATTTTTTAAGCTACCACCGCCGCAATGCAAGATTAAATGAAGTCCATGCACTTTGCTGCGTAAATAGTTGGCAATTTTTAAGCCAGTTGTGAAAGCAGTATCGCCATCGGTAATGAGATAGGCATGTATGGTACCATCCACTTTACTTTCTGGACCATTTTGCTGCATAAGCAAAATAGTGCGTTCCATGCCGAAAGCGAAACCAAGAGCAGGTGTTGACTTACCACCAAGCTGAGCAACTAAGGTGTCGTAACGTCCGCCCGCACAAACCGTACCTTGTGCACCAAGTTCCTTGGTGACCCATTCAAATACGGTTTTATTGTAATAATCCAATCCGCGAACTAAACAAGGATTAATTTCGTAAGATAACCCAGCATGAGCTAAATAATCTTGTAATTTAGCAAGATGATCGCGAGATTCTTCATCAAGATGGTCAATTAGTTTTGGTGCATTAGCAATCAGTTTAGCGAGATCAGGGTTTTTGCTATCTAAAATTCGTAATGGATTTTTATGCAAACGTCTTAAGCTATCTTCATCTAATTTTTCTTTATGTTCTTTAAAATAATGGATGAGTTGTTTCTTGTAAATCTCGCGAGATTCTGCAGAACCAAGAGAATTCAGTTGTAAGGTCGTGTATTTTTTAATGCCTAATTTTTCTTGTATCATGGCAGACATTAAAATAAGTTCAGCATCGATATCAGGACCTGGTAATCCAAAGACTTCAGCAGCACACTGATAGAACTGACGATAACGTCCTTTTTGCGGGCGTTCATGACGGAAATAGGGGCCGGTATACCATAAGCGTTGTATTTGGTTGTAAAGCAAACTATGTTCAATGCCTGCGCGTACACAGCAAGCTGTCCCTTCTGGACGAAGTGTTAATGTTTCTTGGTTGCGATCGAGAAAAGTATACATTTCTTTTTCAACGATATCTGTTACCTCGCCGATAGAGCGTTTGAATAATTCAGTTTTTTCGACAATAGGAAAGCGAATTTCTTGATAACCATGTCCTTGCAATATTCGGCGAAAAATATTTTCAGCGTGTTGCCAAAGATATGTTTCCGGCGGAAGTATATCATTCATTCCGCGAACTGCCTGGATCATTTCTGCCACGATATTCTCCTTTAGTCTGTATTATTTGCTTCTTCTAATTCATCATTGTTGGTATTTTCTTCTTCATCAGCATCATTAGCTGAATTGTTATTAGCTATTTTTGCAGTGATATTATTATCTGAGTTTTTTGCTGTTTTGGTTGAATTTTCTTTTGGTGCTAATGTTTCCGTTGGTGCGATTGGTTGATTAGTAACTGCTGCGTTGGTAGTAGCATTCGCATCGGTTGTATTAATAGGTAATTCAAGTGTTTTATTTTCAATAACAGGTGAGGGTGACTTGTTGTGTGCATACCACCAAGTAATAATGAGCGCTAATAAAGTACTGATGATAATGGAAGTAAATATTTGCATGAAATAATTACTACTCGTGAGAGAGGTCACGGGTTTAATAGTAGGTAAGTTTTCTGTGATTGTTGGTTTAATTGGTTCGAGTGCTTGTTTAATTTCATAGTCTGGCAATGAAAGAAATTTACCATATAAACGTATATACCCACGAATGAATGTAATTGGCAAATCTGAAGGGTAAGAATCCTTTTCGAGTGATTCGATGACTGACTCATTAAGACGTAATTGAGCTGCCGCATCTTTACGTTCAATGCCTAATGCTTCGCGTGCCGATTGAAACCGAGCGCCAAATGGAATTGGTTGATTATTCGGTGTATTTGTTTGCATATTTTCGTTTGCCATGATCTTTACTATCCTTGTTGAATGACATCAATCTGAACAGTAAATAATATGATGTTCAGCCATTCTCGCCAATGACTTTTTGCATTTTTGCACGTAAAAATCGTTCCTGGCGGCGTGTTCGGTCTTTGACTTGCCCAACTAATTGTCCGCAAGCGGCATCGATATCATCGCCACGTGTGCGGCGAATGGTCGTATTTAAGCCAGCTTGCATCAAAATATCTCTAAATCGCATGATGGTTTCTGTATCGGAACGTTGATAATCGGTATGCGGAAAAGGATTGAATGGGATGAGGTTTACTTTTGCCCGCACGCCATCCAATAGTTTAATCAGTTGTTTCGCATGTATTGGCGAATCGTTTACGTTTGCCAACATGACATATTCCATGGTGATTGAGCGCCGATTATCATCTTTAAAATATTCACGGCAAACCGCCATCAATTCTTTAAGAGGATATTTTTTATTGAGTGGTACGATTTTATTACGTAATTCATCATTAGGCGCATGCAGCGACACAGCTAATGCTACCTCACTCATTTCACGTAATTGATACATGATTGGTACAACTCCTGCTGTGCTAACAGTAACACGACGTTTTGATAAACCATAAGCAAAATCATCAAGCATGAGGTTTAGCGCTGGCAAAACATTATCGAAATTTAACAGAGGCTCACCCATGCCCATCATGACAACGTTTGTGACAGCATGATCATGAATGCCTTGTTGCAATGAAAGTTTGCGCACAGCAATCCATAACTGGCTAATCATTTCTGCGGTGGTTAAATTGCGATTAAATCCCTGTTTGCCAGTGGAGCAAAAATCACAATTTAAAATGCAACCCACTTGCGATGAAATACATAAGGTGCCGCGCGTTTTTTCTGGAATAAAAACGGTTTCGATGCAGTTACCATCATTCAAGCGAAGCAGCCATTTGTGTGTGCCATCACTTGCTGCTTTTTCAAAAAGAATTTGTGGTATGATTATTTCTGCTTTTTCTGCTAATTTTTTGCGTAAATCTTTACTGAGATTAGTCATCGCATCGAAGTTGTCGACACCATTAAAATGTATCCATTTTAATACTTGCTGTGTGCGAAAAGGTTTTTCGCCGATATCGACAAAAAAAGTTTGCATGGCTTTGTAATCAAGGCCAAGTAAATTAATTTTATTAACAATCGGCGAAGAGCTTGTCATTACGCAAGTTCGCTTTCAGGAACGTATGATAAAATTTCTTCTGGTTTGAAAAAGAAAGAAATTTCTTGTTTTGCTGTTTCTGGTGCATCGGACCCATGCACAGCATTATGATCAATTGAATCTGCAAAATCTGCGCGTATGGTACCAGGAGCAGCATCTTTTGGATTAGTTGCACCCATGATTTGGCGGTTAAGTGCAATCGC
>CAZKUQ010000159.1:0-4167 GCA_964555965.1 uncultured Coxiellaceae bacterium | reverse complement strand
CGTTATGCTTTAAAACGGGGCTGGCATGACAGGCTTCTTAACCGAGATTCGCGTTGCTAGGACAATAGGAAGTACGATGAAGCTTGAAATCAAAAAAATTATTGCAGGAATCAAATCAACATTATTATCAACAACAATAAGTGAAGATATTTTTCCCGATGTTAATCTCGCATTAAATCGCATTGCAGAATCTTCTTCGTTACCCGGTCTACAAGCGGAATTAATCGAATTGTTATATCAATTTACTACAGCGTATTTAAATACTAATCAGCCCATATTATTGCAATGGTTAGAACATCCATTATGGAAGGAAATGTTTAAATTAGAAAAAATAAATAAAACCAATCAAAAGCCAAATACCTACCAACTTGCTATGAGTCATTCTGCTTTATTTAACTTTTCTGTCACACATTACGCATTAGGCCATCATGCGCACTTAAAACAAATGCGAGATAAAAATAATGAGCGAATAGTTTACTCAGATTGTCCAGCAAAAATTGATTATGAAGCGATACAAAAATTAGCGAATAATCTTGAGCAGCAAGAAATTTTTATCAATGAGACAAGTGAAAATGAAATAGTATCGATTTTGCAGGAAGTGCACACAGCGGAATATATCAATCAAGTAAAGAAATTATCTGAATTGTCTGAACAACTAGGTATACGTTTACCGCTTGATCAATGGGGCGATACCTTTATTTCACCTGATAGTTATAAAGCTGCTTTGCATGCAGCCGTGATCACAGCAAATATTGTGAATCAAGCGTATCAGCATAACCAATCAGGATTGTGTGTGGTACGTCCACCAGGTCATCATGCTGGAACAGATTTCGGCGAAGGTTTTTGTATTTTTAATAATGTAGCGGTATCAATTAAAAAATTAATTAATCAGGGTGCAAACAATTTATTAATTCTTGATATTGATGCGCATCATGGTAATGGTACATTGAATATTCTGTCACGCCATCAAAATTGGGCGGAGAAAGTAACTTTATATGATTTTTATGATGGCAAAAATTATCATGGTTTAAATGGCGTGTGGCCTGTTGATCAAGCGAATTCTGTGACAAGACAAATGTTTGATATGAGTATTAATCATCGTGATTCAACAACTATTTTAAATCAGTTATCAAATATTTTGCAGCATGATTTTGATTTTATTGTGGTGAGTTTTGGTTTGGATGGACATCGCAATGATCCGCTTGGAGGCGGTCTTGGTTATGATGATCAATTTTATTTGACAGTCATTAAACAATTACAAGAAAAGAAACCGGGCAAATTCGCGTTAGTACTCGAAGGCGGTTATAACACTGATACTATTACACGAATTATAAACTTAGGCATGCCGCTTATTAATAACGAAAATTCGACGGAAAATCCACGTCGACTTGCATAACAATAGACAAACAACACCCGATCAGAAAAAATAAGCCTTCACTAGCATTCCCATCCTGCTTTTGTTTAGAATGTCGCATCTCCCTAAAACAAACAAGAAAGGCATATGCAATCTATACACCGTCATGAAAAAACGACGCATACCAAGCTTGCTTGGTTAGTCACTGTTACCGCTGCTTTATTTTTCTTTTATGAATTCATACAGATGAATCTTTTCAATGCTATCAATGTGGAGCTTCGAGAAGCGTTTCGTCTAAATGCAGAACAGCTTGGCCAGCTTTTCTCCATGTATTTTTATGCCAATGCGCTTTGTTTATTTCCAGTTGGTAATTTAATTGATCGTTATTCAACCAAAAAATTATTAGTCTTTGCTGTGAGCATCTGTACGATTGGTACATTCATGTTTGCAGCAGGAAAAGAATATTGGGTAGTCGCACTGGGAAGATTTTTAGTTGGCTGCGGCGCTTCATTTTGCTTTTTAAGCTGCATTCGTATTGCATCACGTTGGTTTTCACCGCATCACATGGCATTTGTAACAGGTGTTGTTGTCACGATGGCAATGTTGGGCGGTTTGGTTGCGCAAACACCATTTGCTTTGTTAGTTAATTATCTAGGTGACTGGCGCCAAGCATTATTCTTAAATGCCGGATTAGGTGTGCTTATCCTGATTGCGATCATGTTCATCGTGCAAGATAGGCCGCCAGACACAAAAAATGAAGAAAAGGAAGATAATCAACATTTGCATGAGTTAGGTTTATGGAAATGTATTAAATTAGCTGCCTTAAATCCACAAAATTGGTTAGGTGGTTTGTATACCTCATTAATCAATTTACCTGTTTTTATTCTCGGCGGTTTATGGGGGGTGCGTTATTTAACCGATGTGCATCATCTCGCTGCCACGCAGGCAACTTATGCAACAACACTGTTCTTTGTTGGTGTGATAGTTGGTTCGTTAGTATATGGCTGGATTTCTGATCACATTGAACGCCGTGTATTGCCAATGATTGTCGGTGCAATCTTATCAATCATGGTCATGCTGATTTTAATGTTTGTGCCAAATCTTTCTTTAAGCGTACTCATTATACTTTTCTTTTTGATTGGATTGGTCACGAGCTCTCAGGTGCTTACCTATCCAACTATTGCAGAATTAAATCCCATTTATCTCACCAGTACAGCTGTTAGTATCGATTCGATTTGCATTATGATTAGCGGCTTTATTGTACCGCCATTTTTTGGCTGGCTGATGGAAAAAAGCGGTGCGCATGAAATGGTTAATGGAGTGATGGTATATTCGCCACAAGCATTTTATTATGCGATGATGATTATGCCAATTGCATTTGTGATTGGATTAATCATTGCGTTTTTTATTCGGGAAACATATTGCCAATCTCAAGTCTAGGAAGAAAAAATGTCGCGTGCATTTATTATCATGCTTGATTCATTTGGTTTAGGCGCGACAGCTGATGCAAATAAATATCATGATGAAGGTGCCAATACGTTATTGCATATTGCAGAAGCTTGTGCAACAGGTAAAGCTGATAAAGAAAATGTGCGTCATGGCCCGCTACATTTACCCAATCTCACTCGACTTGGCTTGAAGGCTGCAGCAAAGATTAGCTGTGGAAAATCAGTACCAGGCTTAAGCGACATCACTGAAATTGAAAGTGCTTATGGTTGTGCAGAAGAATTAAGCTTGGGCAAAGATACACAAAGTGGTCATTGGGAAATGGCAGGAGTACCAGTCTTATTTGAATGGGGTTATTTTCCGCCAACTTATCCAAGTTTTCCGCAAGAATTATTAAACAACCTTATTCAACAAGCAAAATTGCCAGGTGTGATTGGTAATCATCATGCTTCAGGCACAGTGATCATCAATGAACTTGGTGAAGAGCATCAAAAAACCGGTAAACCGATTGTTTATACTTCCGCCGATAGCGTGTTTCAAATCGCTGCGCATGAAGAATCGTTTGGTTTGCAACATTTATATGACGTATGCGAAATCACGCGCAAGTTAGTAGATCCATTTAACATCGGCCGTGTGATTGCACGCCCATTTTTAGGAACACCAGGAAATTATTATCGCACTGGTAATCGCCGCGATTATGCAACACCACCACCCTCACCTACTTTGCTTGATGTGTTGATACAACATGGCGGTCAAGTGATTTCGATTGGTAAAGTAGCTGATATTTATGCGCATCATGGTATTTCAAAAACAGTGAAAGCAAATGGTAATCAAGCATTATTCCAATCATTTGTGAATGAGGCAAAAACCGCGCCAGATCAGAGCATCACATTTGTGAATTTAGTTGATTTTGATATGGTCTATGGCCATCGCCGCGACATTATTGGTTATGCAAAAGCTTTAGAAGATTTTGATAACTGGTTGCCACTGCTTGAACATGAATTAAAACCAGGTGATATGGTAGTGATTACGGCTGATCATGGTTGTGATCCAACGTGGCAAGGCTCAGATCATACACGTGAACATGTGCCTGTGATTGCCTTTGGCCCAGCAGTTAAGCCTGGTTCAGTTGGTAAGCGCAAAACGTTTGCAGATATCGGACAAAGCATCGCTGCTCATTTAGGGTTACCTGCTTTGCAATACGGAGCGTCGTTTTTGTAAGGTTGTTATTCTCGCGTTCTCTTTGCTGTCATCCCGCGCGAAGGCGCACTAGTGTCTGGAATAATTTAGCTTGTCATGCCAGCGAAAGCTCATTAATAGACTTCTTTCCGAACCAAGTAATGGGAATCTCGGTTAAGAAGCCTGTC
>CAZKUQ010000158.1:0-4181 GCA_964555965.1 uncultured Coxiellaceae bacterium | reverse complement strand
GGTAAATAATCGAATTTTTCAATTTCAGGAAAACTAATATCAACGACAGATCGGTGTTTAGCTTGACGTTCTTTTAACATGTCACCTAAACGATGAATGGTTTGCGGGCCAAAAATTAAATCGACATATGGCGCACGTTTTAATATCGCATCGCCTTCTTGACTTGCCACACAACCACCGACACCAATAATGAGATGAGGCTTCTTTTGTTTGAGCGCACGAAAGCGACCTAATTCAGAAAAGACTTTTTCCTGTGCTTTTTCTCGCACGGAACACGTATTTAACAGCAATATATCCGCCTCTTCTGGATTATCGGTTTTTTCCAATTGATGTGATGCCATGAGCACGTCCGCCATTTTATTGGAGTCGTACTCATTCATTTGACAGCCATGGGTTAGGATGTAAAGCTTACTCATTATTCTCGTCTCAGAAATATTACGGAAACAAAGGCGGGTATGATAGTCAATTCCTGAAGTGAAGGCTATAGATCATGAATAATGAGACATTAGAATATCGAATTGAGCGCTTAAATTTGCGCCATATTAAGCGGCATATTTTCTTATGCTGCGATCAAACGAAGCCTAAATGCTGTCGTTATGAGGTAGGTCTTGAGGCTTGGGAATACCTGAAAAGGCGTTTAGATGAGCTCAATTTAACAGGTCTTGGCGGTATTTATCGCACCAAAGCAAACTGCCTGCGCGTGTGCCAACAAGGCCCAATAGCAGTCGTTTATCCCGATCAAATCTGGTATCACTCCTGTACTTCTCTGGTGCTAGAACGCGTGATCCAAGAGCATCTGATTGGTGGAAAACCGGTCACAGAATACGTCTTGGTTGATAATAATTTGGAGTAAAATTAGTGTGTCTGTCGCTCGAATTTATCAAAAAATTCCGTTAAAAATTGGCGAAAAAATCATGCTAGACGAGGGGGGAACTCATCATCTTGCAAGGGTGTTACGAGCACAACTTAATGATTATATTGTTATTTTTAATGGAATGGGCGGTGAATTTACCGCAAAAATTATTGAAATAAATAAAAAAAATACGGTCATTTTTATTGAAAATTTTAACGCGCGTGAAGCAGAATCACCGTTAAATTTATACCTTGCACAAGGCATGGCACGCGGAGAAAAAATGGATTTTATTGTGCAAAAAGCGGTGGAATTGGGGGTGAAAAAAATCTTTCCGCTCATCACCGAACGCTGCAATGTGCGCTTAGGGGAAGAGCGAGAAAGCAAAAAATTACGCCATTGGGAATCGATTATTATCAGTGCTTGCGAGCAATCAGGACGTAATTTTTTACCAGAAATTGCGCCGCCGCAAACATTTTCTGACTGGATTTTACATGCCAACGCCGCGCAAAAATTTGTGTTATCACCCCATGTTTCTGAAGGATTAAACGCAAAAAATCTCGATAAAACCACCCCATGTTTATTATTAATCGGGCCTGAAGGCGGCTTGAGTGACAATGAAATTGAGATAGCAAAACAGCATGATTTTAAGCCCATAGCACTTGGCCAACGCGTGTTACGCACCGAAACCGCAACCATTGTGGCGTTAAGCGTGTTTCAGGCATATGCAGGCGATTTATAAAAATTTCCGCTTGTTTTTTTATCGCGCATTCGAGTAGAATCGCCTCCTTTTTCAAAAGCAGTAAAGAGGTGTCCCATGGCTGATGATATTGATCTTGCGAACGATTTGGTTGATCGTGAAGTATCCCTTGCACTCAATAAAATGCGCCAACATGCAGATCAAAATAAGAAAGGCTCAAAATATTGTATTGAATGTGGCGATAACATGCCGGCAGGCCGGATGAAATTGGGATTTAATTTGTGTGTTCCTTGTGCAGAAGAAGCAGAACGTAAGAAATCGCTTTTTGCTGATTAAATCAACCTTGCCCCGCGCTCTGATTTGTCATCCCCGCGAAGGCGGGGATCTTTATAGATCCCTATCAATTCTTGAGATTCCCACTTTCGTGGGAACGACATTGAAAAGGTTTCGTGGGAACGACGCAGTTCTAATATTTACTTGAAAATTAGTGCATTTTTTCAAAAATTCCCGATCATGAGCAAAATTCCACTATAATGAAATATATGCTCAAGGATTGGAAAAACATGAATCATGGCGGAATGTTAGGAGAATACGAGCAAGCGATTCACGAATTGTCAGAGCGCATTGTGCAAGCGCAAAAGCCAATTCGCATTTTAGACGCATTAAAATGGAATGGCCAAGTAGAAGAATATTTTTTCCGCAACAAATGTAAAAAATTACCGCCTATCGATCAAGAATATTATCAGCAAAATAACCCGCTTAGTTTTGACCCGCAAAAAAAAATAGAAGAATTTCAAGAAATCGATCGCATGATTCGCCGCCGTTTAGGTCAGTACAGTGGTGTTGGCAGTATTATGCAACGCATGTGTTATGAATATATTCGCGTGATTCAAATGTTGCTTTCACGTGGTACACCAACATTCACAGAAATATCGCAAGAATTGTATGGCAGTTCTGAAGATGCTTTTCACGTGGGTGCACCGACATTAAAAGATTTAGCAACATTAGTGAGCACAACACTGTCTAACATTAAAGACCAAGTGAAAACAGAATTAGATGAAAAAATTTATACGAGTGAAGATGCGGTTAATATTTTAAGTGAACGACTTGGTAATTATTTTGCTGATCGCGATAATATTCGTGTTCAAATTAGCGATGGTATTATTGCTGATGCAGCAGCAGGCGCTGATCGAATTAAAATTCACAAAGGAATGAAGCTTAGTTTACGTGAAATTCGTACGTTTGAAATTCATGAAGGATGGGTGCACCTTGGTTCAACATTAAACGGCATGGCACAACCGATTTGTACGTTTTTAAGTAAAGGGCCACCTTCTTCAACAGTAACGCAAGAAGGATTGGCCATTATCACTGAAATTTTTACCTTTTCTTCTTATCCTGGACGATTGCGTCGCTTAACCAATCGTATCAGTGCAGTGAGTATGGCAGAAGAAGGCGCGAATTTTTTTGATGTTTATCAATTTTATCGCGATCAAGGCATGGAAGAAGATGATAGTTATCAATCAACCGTGCGCGTGTTTCGCGGCAGTACACCAGATGGCGGCCCTTATACAAAAGATTTGTCTTATAGCAAAGGATTTATTTTGATTTATAACTATATGCGTTTGGCTGTGCAACGCGGATTAGTTAAACGTATTCCATTGTTATTTGTTGGTAAAACAACGTTAGAAGATTTGCATATTCTTGCTGATTTACAAGAAGAAGGAATTGTCACACCGCCAAAATACGTGCCGCCACAATTTGCTGATTTAGCCGCAGTGAGTGCGTGGATGGTGTATTCATTGTTTCTTAACCGGCTTGACTTGCGTCGACTGGCACTTGATTTTAAGGCTATTTTGCAATGATGTTGTTGGTTTTGAAAAAAAGAATTTAATTTTTTTAATTTAAAATTTAATCCTTGATGAGGAGGGGTTATGTTTAAAAAAGATGAAAAAATTCCTTTGCTAAAACAAAATGAAGCTGAACAAAAAAATCTAGAAAAGCGGGCGCATGAGTTAGAGCAATTGATGGCAGCAGAGAAAAAAATACTGGATGGATTAAAAAAAGATTATAAAATAATTGCTGATTTTTATCAGCACGCAGTGAATCAATTTGACATAGATAAAATTTCAAAAACAAATGCGCAAGATATTTTAAAAATGTTTTCAGAAAAATTTAATGAAATGGCAGGTAAGTATTTACCGAAAAATGAGCTAGGCGAAATAAAACAAAAATTATCACCCATTTTTTTGCGAATGAGTAATAGTTTAAAAGAAAAAAGTCACGCAGTTTATTTTGAAGATGAAGCACGTCAACATGCCAAAAAAGTAAATGAGATAAAAATTGATTATCAATTACAAGTAAAGCCATTATTAAAAATTATTAAAGCTAAAATAGTCGGTAAAAAAGCGATTATTGACAATCTAGAAAAGAAGAAAGAAGATTTACAGCCGCGAAAATCTTATTCTTCTTCGCAAAAAAAATAATTATTTCGAGAGTGCTTAATAACGCGAATCCTGGTTAAGCAATTAAGCAAAACTGTTGTCATGCCAGCCGCGCAAAAGTAACAGCTCAGCCCCACTGCCATTAAGTTAAGGATCTTAAACCTTAAACAATATGTCATGCCAGCATGCT
>CAZKUQ010000157.1:0-4198 GCA_964555965.1 uncultured Coxiellaceae bacterium | reverse complement strand
TAAGGATAAAAGAAAAGAATATAATGTAAACTAATATTGAAAAAGCAACATGTTTAAACATTGCCTAAAGTATACAGCGGTGAATACAATCATTATACTTTTGTAATGATGAAAAAGATTAACCTAAACATAATGCTTGCCCTAGCAATTGGGGTGATAGTACTCGGAACATATCAACGGGTTCAACTTGCTACACTAGAAACCACCGGAGGCGACCACGGCACACAAATTAAAGCAGTAACCGACTTACTCAGCGGAACAAACCCATACATTTGGACAGTTCGAAGCTATGCTAATTTAAAAAATGATCCATCAAGTGAGACTGCCATTTCACTCGCAAAACAGTGTATGGATATGGTGAATTCGCTTTACGGAAATAAGTATAAACAATTGCAACACAGTGTTTGGGAAAAAGGATTTAAAGGTGGGCATATCGGCGCAGAACAGGGGCTATCTATTGAAGCCGTCGAGTGGCTTGATAAAGCAATTTACAACTATCACAGCAATCGAATTGGTAATATTCTGGTTCAAATAGGAAAAAAATCGGATGATGTTGTATTAAAACAATGGAACGCATTATTAGATGAACTGTGTGGCAAAGATGCTACCATACGATCTGAATTTATTGATAATGTGATTAAACACCCACATTGTACACCGGCAATGAAAGAGTGGTTGATGAAAACAAAAACGAGGTAGTCATGTCGATTCAAAAATTGTGGGAATATTTTTCAAAGCAAGATTTAGAAAAAGCACTTACCGTTTTTGAATCGCTCTCATATTCAGAGAAAATAGCTGTTTTCTCTGATCTTTTTCAAAAAAGTGCATTTGCACGAAACCCGATGATTATTTCCATTTTGTATCGAGAATTACACGATGGAAAAACATTCGATGATTTTCATAAGGCATGGTTTCCACCTAAACAACATTGTCATGAAATTGAAAAGGGTGGTGAAATATTTCAACAAGTATTCCCAGCGCCAACACGGGTTTATAATGCCGTCAACATGTCAAATCCCAATGAAATTTTATCGGTAGGGTTTACATGGATTGATAGCGAAGCCCAAGGAAATCAGATGATGGAATATTCAGCACAAGCTGGATTGGATAAATTAAATCAAGAACGACACGACAATATTGATCAGGTTGCAAAAAAAGTGAGTTCAACAATGTATGAATTAAAAAGCAGCGATAATTTAGGTGTGCCATTTCAGGTGGTGAAATAACAGGATTAATAAATATGAGAGCTTTTTTATTTTTCGTGTAGGTGTGCCACTTTTGTTACCTAAAAACAGGGGGTTTTTGAACCATGCCATATTATTTGATAAAAAAATCTGCACTAATTCCGAACTTATTTTTTAATTCAGTAATTTGTTTTTTAGATAAAGGACGTTCTCCATTAAGATATTTAGAGACATTAGCTTGCCCACCGAAAATATTTGCTAAATCTATTTGATGTAAATTGCGTGATTTCATTAAATATTTAATCACGTCTATTTCATTCACATCATGACCAATGTCAGGATAATGTTCATTGTCATATTGTTCCAAATTATCACCAATAATTTGCATTGCAAGCGCTAGGGGATGTTTATCGTTATCCCTAATTTCATCAATCAACTCATCCAGGATTTTTTCCAGTTTTGAATATTCTTTATCATTAATCGGTTTTTTAAATACAGGAATGGGCAAATGAAATCTATGCTCTGTTTTTTGATTGATATAATCAATCGCTAACGTTGACTTACTCATAACTCACCCCTTCGTAACTTTGCTTGATTGTATGGTTTACTGTATTCACCATGAGTCCATATTGCTCTAATATAACAGCGCTGTGTATTGTAATGAATTGCGGCAGTTAATCGATAATTATCACCGCCAATATTAAAAATAGTATACCCATTGACAAAATCAACACTGTTAAACATTTTTCTTAGCGTATTAAAATTTCCTGCGCGAGATGTTTTTATCCAACGCGCCGTAAAACACCGTCATTTATGGCGGTGATGTAAGGCGCCTATTTTTTAATTTTTTGGTGTCTTTTGGTTCTCAATATATTTTTTAATAATATCAATAGGGGCGCCACCACAACTTCCTGCAAAATAGCTAGGAGACCACAATACACCTTTCCAATAATATTTTTCAATCTGTTGTTTAAATTGTCTTCTCAATACACGAGATGAAACACCTTTAAGTGAATTAACTAATTTAGATATCGCTAATTTTGGCGGATAATTGACTAATAAATGCACGTGATCATGTTCGCTATCAAATTCAATTAATTCAGCCTCGAATTGTTCACAAATCAAAGTAAAAATCATTTTCAGGGAATGCAGCATGGCCTTTTTAAAAACCGTACGACGATATTTTGTGACAAAGACCAAATGAACGTGCATGTTAAAAGTGCAGTGTCTTCCAGATCGAATTATAGTTGATGTTTTCATAGGCCAACAGTATAATCGCCACATGAAAATAAGGAAAGCATTTAAATTCAAATTAAAGCCGAACCAACAACAATGGCTGCAATTAAATGAGATTGCAGGCGGATGTCGTTTTGTTTGGAATAAAATGCTGCGTTTGAATTTAGATCGGCTGCAAAATAAACAATATTTGATCTGGTATCATGAAGCGGATTTTTTTAGCAAGCTTTGGAAATTATCTAATGAATATTCTTTTCTGAAATCAATTCCCGCGCATTGTCTGCAACAAAAATTAAAAGATTTAGATAAAGCATTTAGAGATGCTTTTGATAAAAAGCAGCCGTTAAAACGCATACCAAAATTTAAAAAGAAAAATTGTGGCGACAGCTTTCGTTTTCCAGAACCCAAACACATTGACATTAATAATCGTAGGATTAAATTTCCTAAATTAGGTTGGATGGGTTTTAACCAAAGCCAAAAAATGGTCGGTGATATTAAAAATGCCACCATTTCAAGAAAAAATAACGAATGGTTTGTATCGATTCAAGTTGAGGTAGAAAACAAAATCACCACTGCTGCAACATCCATCGTCGGCATCGATTTAGGCGTTATACAGTTTGCAACATTATCCAATGGTGCAATAATTAAACCCATTAATGCGTTTCGTAAACAGGAAAAGCGATTAGCAAAAGCGCAAAAAAATCTATCGCGTAAAATTAAATTTTCACAAAATTGGAGAAAGCAAAAAAATAACATTCAAAACATACACAGCAAAATTACCCATAAAAGACAAGATTTTCTACATAAAACATCAACACAATTGTGCAAGAGCCACGCCGTCATTGTTGTTGAGGATTTGAAAATTTCAAATATGAGTCATTCTGCTGCGGGAAGCATTGATCTTCCTGGAAAAAACGTCAAGGCAAAATCGGGATTAAATAAATCATTACTCGATCAAAGCTTTGGTGAATTTAAACGCCAGCTTGGTTACAAGCTTAATTGGAATGGTGGTCTTCTTATTGAAGTGAATCCACAATACACATCACAAAAATGTCATGTGTGTGGACACACAACTAAAGACAATCGCAAAAGCCAATCCGAGTTTGCCTGCATAAAATGTTATCATACAGAAAATGCGGATATCAATGCAGCGAAAAATATTTTAGCGGCGGGTCACGCCGTGTTAGCCTGTGGAGAGATTGGGTTACCAAGCTCGATGAAGCAGGAACTACTGCGAAATCGCGAGAAAATAGCAGCCTGATTCTTTAATCAGGAATCCCCGTCATTTATGGCGGGGAGGATGTCAACTATCGCAAAGCATTTTAAATATGCAGATATTGATCCTGACACGCAAAGCCGCTCTTTAAAAATAGCGCTTCATTTATTAATTCAAGCCAGTTTACTATTACCCGTTTACGAGACACAGGCTAATGCGTTGCCTCTAAATGCCTCAATGAATGAGAAAAAATTTAAAATATTATTTTTAGACGTGGGGCTTGTGAATTTTAGCACGCGATTGAATGTCGATATTTTACTACAAGATAATTTATTGTTGCTCAATGATGGCGCGCTTGCCGAGCAATTTGTCGGGCAAGAATTAATTGCAACGCAACCCAATATTCAAGAATCCGCTTTGTATTTTTGGCAACGCCATCATCGAAATGATGCAGCAGAAGTAGATTATATTATTCAACATCAGCAACGCATTTTACCTATCGAAGTTAAATCTGGAAAAACAGGGCGTTTGCGATCACTACACGCATTTATCACCAGCAATA
>CAZKUQ010000156.1:0-4279 GCA_964555965.1 uncultured Coxiellaceae bacterium | reverse complement strand
TGTTGTACATAATGACTCTATAATAGCTTAACTAGAGGCACTCGTCAATCGCCGCCCAGGGAAGATTTGCGGTGGTTGATGAGGAGGATGTTGGCTAGCAGATGTAAAGTCTGTCCCGGTCGCCTATTGTGCATTCTAATGGCTTTTTTTTTAAAATATAAGTCTTAGAGTAACTAAAACTGTTATTTATATATTTCACGTCTGTGACCAACTTCTAAAATCATAATTTGTTTTTGAGTATAATCAAACAAAATTCGATAATCACCAATGCGAAAACGATAATGGCCTAAGGTATTACCAACTAATGAGCGAGCAAAAACAAGTGGATTTACTTGCTCACTCCAAAATTTAAGTTTTTGCTTAATACGATGTTGTACAGTTTGAGGTAAACGCCAAAGTTGTTTAGCAGCTCTTTCTGAAAATACTACTTCGACCATACTTTTAGATCAGCTCTAAATATCCTTTAAAGCTACAATTTTTCCAGCTTTAATTTGTTGACGTGATAGTTGAATCGATCTGGGTAATTTTTTTGCGGACAGCATTTCAATATCTTCCAGACGATCTTGAAAATCCTCCCAAACATCCAAAGGTAAAACAACCATTGGTGTTTTATCCAAAGTAATAGGACTATAGCTCTGCAATTTTTTAACTAAAGCTAATGTAGTCATAGCTGAATTATAAGCTAAATGCATCGGCTCGTCAATCGCCGCCCAGGGAAGATTTGCGGTGGTTGATGAGGATGATGTTAGCTAGTAGATGTAAAGTCTGTCCCGTTCGTCTCCCGATGTTCGAGCTCCGATAGTGTCAAGCTTTTGTGTCGATCATAAGGGGGGTGGCAATTTGCCCCCACCCTTTGGATAACTCAGTATCTCTACGGCGCATATCTTTAATATAGCCCTGGAGATTTTTGCTATCCGCCAATATTTGAACTACATCGCGTATTACAAAATACCATTTTTCTTCCTGTTCCAGCCAAACTCTACGGATTGGAATATTTTCAAATAATACAATAGATTTAGCGGCAGTAGATTTTAATTGAGTCATAAATTGTATATAAAAAAGCGTCTTAATGAATTAGGTGGACGCCTTAAATATCAATTATACTTTAACAACTTTGAGTCCAGGAATATTTTTGAAATCTTTATAATTACGAGTACATAGTGGAATGTCTTTAGTAAGTGCCGTAGCTGCAATCAATAAATCGGCTTTATGTTGACGCCGAGTTCGAGCTAATTGACCAGCTCGTTTTGCTATTAAAAAATCTAGCGGAATTATCGTGACGTGGGTCAAAGCTTGATCAATACGTCGTTCCTCAATAAATGACAATCCGGCTAAAGCATAAACTTCCATAACACTAATAACGGATGCTGCAATAATATAATCATCCAAAATCTTTGGTTCAATGTGACCGTTAATAATACCAACGATGATATTCGTATCAAGCTGAATAAGCTTAGCCATATCTTAAGTCGTCACATTACAGCAAACCAAGTTTTTTTCGAACAACTCGCAGATCTTTTTTTGTGCGAGGTTGTTGCTTCCACATTCCGTACAACACATGAAGACCCACTTGAGAGTAAGCTGGATTATTCAATTGTTCTAACTGAACAATTTTATTTTCCAGTTGAATGATCTTTTTTGTTAAAACTTGAGTAGCCATAAGTAAGTTGATGATAACTGATTTTGGGTTACTCGTCAATCCCTAGTGCTTGACATAAAGACAGCCAATATGGTACATATAGTACATTACGACGATGAAGGTTCCAAAAGGTTAAATGCCTAAGGAGCCTTTTTCATTTCTATCTTTTTTTTCACATCCACATCATCCAGTGCTGCAAAGCTTGGCGCACCAAGTTTTTTGTATAATGATGAAGCTCTTTTTCGATCAGGAAAAAGTATTTTTTCAAGTTTTAATTCAGTGATTAAAAAATCCACTAGTTGCTTGTAATCGCCGTCACCCGAAACAAGTACAATATTATCGAATGATTCTCGATAATATAACTTTTTCATAATTTGCAAAATAATATCAGAATCAACATTTCCCTTCTTTTTACCAAGCATTTGTGACGTGTGTTCACGAAAAATCAAAATAAAACCCGCGCTTTGTATATTCTCATACAATGATTGGTGTGATTCATCTAAATATCCTAGAAAGTAAAAAGCTTTTTTGACGCTATATTTTTGTTCAAGATAAATACGAAACCGTCCAAGGTCAATCTTCCACGGATCTACTGCTCGTTTTGCCGTACCCATATATAGATTTTGTCCATCTATAAAAGCGTAATTGTTTTTAAACATAAAAGGCGTCACAAACCATAATTAGGTGGACGCCTAAAATATTTATAGCGTAAATTTAGTGACACGTCAATCGCCGCCCAGGGAAGATTTGCGGTGGTTGATGAGGTTTAGCACTCACACCCTCACAAACTACTAACGTATTTGAATTGGAAGAGTAGCTGCTAATTCAGCATGTTGGATATTTTTATGCAACACTGCCGAAGCGTTTGATACTTCAATGGCGACTATTTTACCCTGGGCATCATAATCAAAAATAACATTATCACGAACTTCTTCACTCTCTTGATAAGGCGCTTCACTAAATTTAATAGATAATGCGTCAATTTGGTTATTTTCGATGTTATAAAAGCAGTAATAAATTACAACTGCAAAAATTCTTCTACGGTTATATCAGCATGTTTAATAAGCTGCCGCAACAATCCAAACTTTAACTCTCGGTGCATTGGAATTGTTAGCGGTCTACGTTTACTATCAAAAGCATGTCGTAATCTGACATGACTGCCTTGCTGACGTAGTACTTGATAACCTATTTTTTGGAAACGTTTAATAGCTTCTTTTCCGGAAATGCCAGCCAGTTTCACCATACCTACTACTAGACTGTTACTAAGTGCAAGCTGACCGACTGCGTACTTAAACGTCGCAGTTTAGTATCAGAATAGTCTTCGGCGCATAATTGAATGGCTTCCTGAATATTATGCAAGGCTTCATCAATCGTTTCGCCTTGGCTATAACACCCTTCAAAGGCGACGCACTCTACCCAATAACCGCCTTCTTCCGCAGCATGAACAATTACAGGGAATTGATTGGTAGATTTGAATTTTTTATGTGTGAACTTCATAAGGCCACTTTAGCGTAAATTGAGTGGCTCGTCAATCGCCGCACATGGAAGATTTGCGGTAGTTGATGAGGAGGAGGCAGCCTTATTGATTGTGGGATAAATTTTGCTTGAGCTATATAAGCAGTCTGTTCCAAAATGGAACTAACTGAATTTCATTGTTCATCATAACTTTTTTTGGATTTTTTAGCAGTTAATTTTGATGAGTAAATAGTAGGCAAAAAATTTTCTTTGCGCGCCACTTTTTTTCCAGTTTGTTTTTCAATATCTTGTCTGGTTCGACCAGCTACTGCTCCTCCGTCGTGTGCATCTTGCTTGAGTTTGCGCAATACTTTTGAATCTCTTTCCTGCGTAAGTTTAGTAGTCGTTGCCTCACCTAGCATAGTAATAATAAGTTCAATGTCATCCATGTGATCGCGTAGGTTATGTTCTGGATGTAAGACTTTGTATTGTTTATACTCTTCTGCGTTCATGTCAAAAGCGGTTTGGTAAATTTCATTAGTTAGAATGGCATACTCTATACCTTGAACACTGCGCTGTCTCCATTCATCCGTTAATGTATTACGAACTGCTATACCTCTCATGCGCTTCGATACCCAGTCTTCTGAGTAGCCTTTTTGTTCATAAATTGACTTAGCCCGATTCACAGCTAATTCAGGATTTTGAATTTCATCAATCCGTTCTTTACCTACACGAGCTAGCCATTGTTTCAATGGCTCAGCCTTTGGCGATGGAATGGATTGCACCACGCGTAGTATGTCAGCAACAGCGAAAACGTCTGTAGTATAGCTTTTACCATCGGCGGCAATCATTTTCAGTTGTACGATTTTTTCGTACACCTCACTACCCTCTTGTTTGAGCTTTTTCTTCAAATCTGACCAATAGCGACGAGGGATAGTACTGCCTGTTAAAATAGTTATTACATCGATAACACTAAAAAACCATTGGCTATTATGCCAAGCTCGGCGAACAGATTTTTTTTGAAACAATGCTATATGTTGGGTGGGAGATAGTTTATTTTTCATATTAGAATGATAAAATTATATTAAAAGGCGTCATAAACCAAGTTAGGTGGACGCCTGAAATATTTATAGCGTAAATTGAGTGGCTCGTCAATCGCCGCACATGGAAGATTTGCGGTAGTTG
>CAZKUQ010000155.1:0-4282 GCA_964555965.1 uncultured Coxiellaceae bacterium | reverse complement strand
GGTTAAAATAATTTTACATCAAAATGGCGTGACTTTATTTTTCATTACTATTTCAGTCGAGTAGAAATGAGCCCTCTCGGGCTCAAAACCCTCACAGAACCGTACGTGCCCTATTAAGGCATACGGCTCTTCATTTCACTATTTACACAGCTAGTAATTGCCCTATTAATACACTTTCACATAGATTTTAGGGTTCTTCACAGGAAACTTATCTAATATCTTATTTCTGAATTCGCCCCATGAGTATCTATTTTTCTGACTCCGCCGATTCAATACTTTGTATAGCTGTGCGATAATATAGTACCTGAATTTCCCCATATGTAGACTATTTCCAGTCACTCCATAATATCTGTAGTGCCCCATTAATTTCTGATTAAGTTTCCCTATCATCAGTTTAACTTTTGTATGTATATTTTCTTTCAACCAACTTTTCACAGCTTGTTTCTTGGCTTTGAGCTTCTTTTTGCTGGTTATTCTTTTGACCATAAAATTGCCCTTTAGTGACGTTCCGCATATATGCGTAAATCCAAGAAAGTCAAAGGTTTCAGGTTTGTCAGCTCCATTTCTCTTTCTGTTGACTTCTGCAAAACGTCCAAATTCAATTATCTTTGTCTTACTCTCTTCAATCTCAAGTCCAAATTTCTTAAGTCTTTCGATTAAATTTTTATAGAATTCTTCTGCTTCATATTTATTCTGAAAACAGCATACAAAATCATCCGCATAGCGGATAATTTGTGCTTCACCTTTGCACTTTTTCTTTATTACTTTTTCAAACCATAAATCTAGTGCATAATGTAGATAAATATTTGCCAATATTGGAGATATCAAGCCTCCTTATGCGAAGAAAGTAATTATGCAAAGTAAAGTCTAGAATTGCCTATAGATACTACAGAATACTATGATTTACTTTGCATAATCTCCGACAATGAAGTTAGAGCTACAAGCTTGAATTCATTTGATGGAGGTGTTTCTTATGCAAAAGAAACCATTAAAAGAACTATTGCAAGATTTAGAGCAGGAGTTATTACGTCTTGGGTATTCTAAAGGAACTATGACATTTTATCGTAACCGTTGGCAGAAGCTCCTACAATTTGCTAATGAAAGAAATGAAATGTTCTATTCTGAAGAACTGGGAATTGATTTTGTAGAAAAATATTTTCAGATATTTGAAAAAGATTTTGCAAAAACTCTTTCTCAAAAAGACACACAGGAACTTAGGATTATTCGTATGATTGGAGATTTCCAGCTTCACCAAACTGTTTTACGAAGGTATTACAAACATAAAGAGTTATTAACGAATAATTATTACATCGGCATCAGTAGTGATTTTAAGAGATATTGTGTTAAAAAAAACTATTCCAAAGTAACCGTAGATCACTACATAAATCAATCTGAACGTTTTATGGATTATATTGTATCACAAAGAATATATGACTGTCATGAAATCAACCTTACTCTGATTAATAGTTACATTAAGACACTTGCTGGTTATACCTATAAAACAGTAGAGCAAAATATCTGCTCAATTCGGTCATTCCTTAGATATCTTTTGGAAAAAGGAATCTTGGAAAGTGATCTTGCTTCAAAAACTCCTATGGTACAAGCAAGGAAGCAGACGCGTATTCCTTCTGTCTGGACAAATGAAGAATTAACTGCACTAATTGGTGCTATTGACCGCGGAAATCCCAAGGGAAAACGTGATTATGCTATTATACTTCTTGCTTGTTCATTAGGCCTAAGGTGTACAGACATTAAGAATCTTAAATTTGAAAATTTCCATTGGGAAGATAAAAAGCTGGTATTTATCCAGTCAAAAACAAGAGAACCGCTTGCACTGCCAATTCCATCAGAAGTTGGGTGGCCAGTTATAGATTATTTGAAATATGGAAGACCAAAAGTAGATTCCCCTAACATCTTCATTAGACATTTAGCACCATTTCTCCCTTTTTCAGAAGGAGATCATTTAACACAGCTAATTCGTGATTACATGGTAACTGCTCACCTACCAACCCTGAAGAAACGGCGTGGAATGCATTCTTTGAGGCACACAGCTGCCTCTAGGATGTTGGAAAATGATACACCGCTTGGAGTAATTTCAGATATTCTTGGACATACAGATACTGATTCAACATCAGTCTATTTGAAAGTAGATATAAATAAACTGAGAGAATGCTGTCTGCAAACGCCGGAGGTGAAAGTAGATGGTTAATTATGATTTCTCTGGTCCTTTTGCAGTGCATATCAGAAATCATATAGAATTGAAAAAAGCCATTGGTTATAAATATGATACAGAAGCTAGGCACCTTTTGCGTTTTTCAAAGTTTACTGAGGAGTATTATCCAAGTGCTTCTGAATTATCAAAAGAAATAATTCTTTCATGGTGTTCCAAAAAAAGTTATGAAACCCAGGCAAACCAATGTAGCAGAGCTTCTACCATACGTCAATTAACAATTTATCTGGATTCCATAGGTGTAAGAACCTATTTAATTCCCAAAGGATATTATCCCAGCGAAGAAAAGTATGTTCCATACATATATACAAAAGAGGAGTTGGAGAGGTTTTTTGCACAAACTGATAAGTGTCATTTCGTCAAGAAATGTCCTTATCGCCACTTGATTATGCCTATACTCTTTCGTATTATTTATTCATGTGGTCTCCGCGTTTCTGAAGCCAGACTCTTGAAAGTAGAAGATGTTGATTTAACAGCAGGAATTTTATCTATCCATCATTCTAAAAAAGACAATAGCCGACTAGTTCCTATGTCTGAAGAGATAATAGAACGTTGTAAGAAGTATTATTCAAATGCACATCATTATCCAGATGGAGGTAAATTCTTTTTTCCAGGGTTAAATGGAAAACCAATGACTATTCAGAACGTCTACCATAATTTCAGAAGGTTTCTATGGCGTGCAGGCATTTCCCACGGAGGTTCTGGAAAAGGGCCAAGGGTGCATGATTTCCGCCATGCGTTTGCCTGTCACTGTCTAAAAAAGTGGGTTGAACAGGAGAAAGATCTTATGGTATATCTTCCAATATTAAGAACATATATGGGGCACGAATCCTTTGCTGAAACTGCTTACTATCTCAAAATGACAGCAGATGTTTTTCCTGATATATCTATAAAACTTGAAGGTAGCTATCCTTATATTATACCTAAATTGGAGGGTGCTGCCGATGAAACCAACTGACTTTGCTATGCATCTGACAAAATTCCTCTCTGAATATCTTCTATCTCAAAAAAATGTTAGCAGAAACACTATTACTTCATACAGAGACACATTTAAACTTCTATTGATGTTCTGTCAAAAAGAAAAAGAGCTTCCTTGTGAAAAACTTACCATGAATTTATTAACAAAAGAATTAGTAACAGATTTTCTAGATTGGCTTGAACACGAACGGGAATGTAGCATTTCTACCAGAAATCAGAGGCTTGCAGCAATACATTCCTTTTTTAAGTATGCACAGTATGAGGAACCAGTCGGAATACTTAATTTTCAAAAGGTTATAGCTATTTCTGTAAAAAAAGCACCGAAAACAATAGTGGAACACCTGTCCCCGGAGGCAATGCAACTTTTATTATCCCAGCCCGACAAGACAACTTCAAAAGGTAGGCGAGATTTGACACTTTTAAGCTTGCTTTATGATTCAGGTGCCAGAGTACAGGAGTTAATTGACTTAAAGATACGAGATGTAATACTGGATGACCCTGCCGTGCTTGTTTTGACTGGAAAAGGAAACAAAATCCGTAGAGTTCCTTTAATGAAGAACACACAGCTTCTTTTAAAGTACTATATTCAGGAAAAATCCCTTGATAAACCATGGAAAAGTGATTATTCTTTATTTACTAACAATCAGAATAGAAAACTTACTAAGGAAGGGATTGCTTACATTATATCTAAATATGTTGCAACTGCAAGGGAAGTTTCCACAATTGTTCCAGAAAAGGTGAAGCCACATATGTTTCGGCATAGCAAAAGTATGCACCTTTTGCAGGCAGGCGTTAACTTAATCTATATCAGGGATTTTCTTGGTCATACAGACATAAAAACTACTGAAATTTATGCAAAATGTGATACAGAGTCCAAACGAAAGGCAATTGAAAATGCATATCCAGAGCTAATTAACAGCAATCTTCCCGATTGGAATGAAGATAAGGCACTTATTAAATGGCTTTCAGATTTGAAGTAGTTCAGATATTATGCAAAGTAAATGTTGAATAAATCCTTATTCTTCTAGATTTCAAGCGTTTACTTTGCATAATCATCTACTTCGCATAAGGAGG
>CAZKUQ010000154.1:0-4384 GCA_964555965.1 uncultured Coxiellaceae bacterium | reverse complement strand
CAATATTTTTATTGCTTCAATCAGGGAAAAAGTCTATCGTCAAACTTTTCTAAACTGTGCTGTTTGATATTTTGACGCAACAATATAATTTTTGTATATTGCAAATTTACCAAAATAATTAAACCAAGGACAGGCCTACTAACTTTAATATTAATAGGTACATCATGAGCATAAACCGATCGCCAGACATAATTTCTTCAGGTAGTTATCAGGAATTTTCACGAAGCGAAATTGAAGGAATGGAAGAAATAATTTTAGAAAATGAAAAAAATATCGTACCTGATGTTAAAATTTCAAAAAATAAAAATTATTCAATTAGTCAAAATGGCTCAATCACCTTGTTTAAGCCGGCACTTTCATTCATACGTCATATCAATAATACTGATAAAAAAGTTGAATATTTAGCACTAAAAAAAGTTAATCCTGGCAAACAAGATAATCAACCATGTGGCTGCTTTGGTTTTATAAAAAAAAGCCCTTTTAATTTTTCACTATCAAATAATCAAATATCACAATCAACCTATTGCTATGCTGAAAAGATTTTTCACCCTAAACATAGTTATGGCGAAGATTTCATGACAGATGTCATACATGAATCGCAATGCCTAAATTTGTATTTTGGTAACTTACCTGAACCAGTGTTTATTTATGATAAAGATAACCACCCTATTAAGGCATATCTGCCAATGCCATTTATCAACGGCATTTCATTAGACAATTATTTAAAAAATAATCTAATTGATCTTGATGATGAAGAATCATTTAAAAAAACTTTAACAATATGTTTAAATTTAATTAAGCAAGTAAGATTATGTTTTAATAAAAATATAGCACATCGAGATATTAAGCTTGCAAATGCAATAATAGATCCAAAAACATTAGAGGTTATATTGGTTGATTTTGGTCATTCATGGCTGCCAATAGAGCTTGAAAAAGAATTTTATCTTAACTATTTTCATAAACCCGTGCCAAACTATATGCTTGATATAAAAGCTCGTCTCGGCGGTGATATTTATGATTTGGGGCACACTTTTACAAATATATTTTTTAACAAAAAATATTGCTCAAATACAAATACGGCAAATGAAACAATTTCTTTTGCTTTAGATGAAATAGATTCATTAATCAGTACAATGCTGATGACGGATAAAACTCAAGAACAAGATATAGATAAAATCCTCAGTCAATTTGAGGAAATTTATAATACATTTAATCGCAAACATATTCACACTATCATATAAACTTGACTTAGTTCGTTTTCTTAAGAAACAATAAAAAATTCAATCATTGGATTTCGTATGAAGACATTTTTAATCATTTTTATATTTCTTAGTTTGGTTGGTCCACTTTATATATTGCTATCAGGTCAAATTGATTTTAGTGCAGACTATCGCACAGCCAATAGAGAATCAGCCCATCTTGCACCTGATCCTTTAAAAACAAAAGAAGCGGTTATTCAAGCCTATTCTGCTCGCGCATTTAATTGGCGTGGTATTTTTTCCACACATATTTGGCTCGCAGTGAAAGAAAAAAATAGTCATGATTATATCGTTTATCAAGTAATTGGCTGGCGTTTATATCATGGATTGCCAGCCTTGATGATAGAAAAAGATATTCCTGATCGTTATTGGTTTAATCAAAAACCACATGTTATTTTAGACATTCGCGGTGAAAGAGCAGAAAAAATTATTCCTAAAATTGATGCAATCGCTAAAACATATCCGTATTCCACCCAATATACTTTATGGCCAGGACCAAATAGTAATACGCTACCTGCATACATTGCACGTCATGTTCCTGAATTACAATTTGCCTTACCAGCTAATGCGATTGGCAAAGATCTTCTTACTGGGTATCAATTTTTTGCAAAAGCACCGAGTGGCACCGGATATCAATTTTCATTATTTGGTATGCTTGGAATTTTATTAGCAAAAAAAGAAGGATTAGAAATTAATATATTAGGTTTAGTTTATGGGGTTAGATTTTCTCCTTTTGCTATTTTACTTCCTGGAATTGGTGCCATCCCATAAGATTGACATGCTACTCCGCTATGATTCGATTGCGCAATCCTGATCCGGATTAATGTGTTTTTGAAAGTGATAGCATTTATCATACTTAGGGATCGGTAATGACAGTTGTGCCCGCCGATCCAGGACAAGTATTACTTTAGTCAAGTAAGAAATATTAAACCGAATAATTCTTCATTCCATATTTGTCTAATGTTCATAAACAGAATTATTTACGAGCCTTCATCACAATATCAGATATTGCATAAGATGCCAAAGTCACCTTTTCTGCTTCTTCTATAACCTTATACATAAGTTTATTAGCATTCTTTGGATTTTTCGTGAAAGCCGTTAGAGCATCAGCTTTAGTAACAGCATCAACTTTATTATTATTTAACAATGCCTTTAGTTGCTCTCCTTCATCATTATTAAAAACAGTTAAAAATGTCATTAATTTATTATTAGCAAGCGATTTAATATGTTCTATAAATTGTGCTAATGCTACCGCCTTACTGAGCGTGTCATTGTAATTTTCCGATCTAGTAAGTTTATCCAGTATATTTTGAATAGGATTATAATTTGATCTTGCTTTCATAGATCACTCCTCAAGTTATTATTATTGGTCGATCCTACTACATTTCAGTAGGCCGGTATGCTATATCAATTCAATACAACATTCAAATGCTACGCTCAGGATGACGTAAAATAATTGAGAGTGAAGAGTGAAGGGGTCAAGTATCAACATTAGGAAAGTTAATTCACGATCAGCAAACATTTTATTGCCTCGATTATAAATCTTACGATGACTCAGCATCATCAAAACCGTTCTAAACCCATCATAATTTGCTACAGTCTCAGGAAAGCTCTAAAAGACCCTTGCTTGCGACAAGGTTTAACAGTTTTAATGATGCTCCATGTGGATGTTTCTCACCCGTTTCCCACTTTTTCACCGTCGATGGACTAATATTTAAATAAGCTGCAAATACTGGCTGACTAACCTTTTCTCTTTCCCTGATACGTTTAATATCTTTTGGAGATAAATCACGCACGGTCGGTATACATAAAGCATCAAATTCATGCATAGTTGCCTGATCAATAAGACCAGCTTTGCGTAAACCCTTCGCTGAGCTATGAACAACTTTAAGTATTGATTTTTTCATTTTTCACCTCCACTAATTCACCTGAATCGATTGCAGCTTTAATTTGATTATCTGTAAATCCAAAATAAATTTTTGCCAAATTCTTTAATGCAATTTCTTCATTATTCGTTATGTTATCAATTACATTTTTTGCAAAACCATATATAAAAAACGCTTTTTTCCCTATTTGAAATGCGAGAATGGTTCTAACACCTCCACGCTTACCTTTTCCGCCATAGGCTATACGTTTTTTATAAATACCACCGCCCAAATTTGCATCATATAATCCATCGTTCATTTCCTGAACCGCTTTTTGCAAACTAGAATCTTTAATTGATTGCTTTTTTGTCCATTTATGGAATTCTTTGTTCTTAAAAATTCGCATTTACTATCCTTCATTTTTAGTATACCACCAAGTGGTATACTATTCAAAATTAGAGATTTACCTTATTTTTGTGATGATTCGTCCACATCGCGATTGGCATTTTGCAACGCGATGCTCACTGAAGCCATTAATGAACTTTTAACTGGTGATGCAGATGTTGGTAAGTAAACGTTTGGCTAAACGCATACATGAAATTAGTTTGCTATTTAAGTAGTGGCTGAATTTTCTGAATAGCAGAGATCGGATCAGCATTTGAATCAATACAGATTGATATATGGCCAGTGTTAAACGATGATACCCACTGATAAAAATTACCATATCTGATTAGTAGAAATTTTAGGCCGCCACAATCAATATTACCTCTTTGGGTTGCCAGTTTAAGAAGTGTTGGATTTACTATCAGTTCTTCATATCTATCAGACTCCGATGATGAGGTATTTTGAGTATGATCTCTTTGCTCGGAAACAAGAGAATCACCTTCACATGTCAAGAATTTCACATGACAATTGCAAATTAATTAAATTTGGATAAACTGCGGTTATATTAATGAGGGTGAGTTCATTATGTAAAGCCCCCAATCAAGGTAAAATCATACTTGATCTTGTTGAAGAACAGAAAAGATTAATCCGCCTCCAAGAAAATGATAGAGAATTTGGACTGTTGCTTGACAGGTAAACTATTGGCCTACATCTTTTTGCATAAATACACAAAATGGTGGTCATCAAGCATTAAATCATCATATTGTTTAAATAAAGAAACCTAAAAATCTGTAGTTTTCAACAATGTTACAATTTGATCATGTGGATTGAACAGTAGTCGATAAAACTCATTTTTTAGTGAGCCTTGTTTCAAAA
>CAZKUQ010000153.1:0-4412 GCA_964555965.1 uncultured Coxiellaceae bacterium | reverse complement strand
ATGACAGGCTTCTTAACCGAGATTCCCATTACTTGGTTTGGAAAGAAGTCTATTATTTGCTTAGCCAGAACTTGCGTGCTAAGGTAATTTTGATCATCATTAATTTTGCGGAGCTAACGATGCTAAATAGATTATTCACAAATAAAACTGCAAAAATAACGACAGAAAAATTAGCTAAGATTGGAGCAGGAGCATTCAGTTTTGGTGCTCAGTTTGTATTACAACAAACGGCTGATCGTATGTTGCAAGGAAAAAATAATAACCCGACAACTGCTTCACCAACTATTTCTTTCAAAAAACGATAATAGAACTTCTTACGAGCATATCTAACTATGCCAGATGACACAGCGTAGTTAGATGATGCGAAAATTTAATGTTTTTTGCGCGCACCGTTTGTTTCTTGAACTTGATCAACTATCTTTTCTGGCGGCAATGGGATAACTGCAAATAAAGCCGCTTTATTTGAAGAAACTTTTGTATTGGTAACTGATAAAGCATCATTGCTACTTCGATGATTCATCATCATATCAATGATATTTATCACCCCATAGGCAATTGTTGTACTCACTATATTCCATCCTGCTCCACGCATAAATACACTCGGACCATGATAATGAAAAAGTGCTTTCGCCACTTGATAAGCAGAAGGTGTTTTGCCTAATTTAATATCTGCTTGATTAACCTGATTTTTATAAATAACTTCGATTGCGTTAGTCGTAGCGCCGCTTGCAATACCTGCGGTTAACGTAGTAAAAATCGGTGCAGTAATACCATATTGTTCTGCTGGGAATAATTGATTAAACGGTTCATTAAGAATAGTCACTGTGCTAAGGCAAAAAAACGCATTTAAATAATTTTTTGTATAACGAGTAGGAAACCCAATCAATGAAAACTTGAATTTTTCAGGAAAAGAAAAGTGATGATTTTGACCTAACATCTGATGAATTTTCAGATTCGCCCAATATTGCGTTGAAACAGTATCAAAAAATCCAATGATAGATGATGCAATAAATGAAGAAGTAAATTTTTTTCTTTCTGTCATTTCTTCATGCGTTTTTTCTATCATTTCTTCATGTATTTGTTGATTATCTTTTTCAAATGCTTTATCCACGTGATATTGCACATGATCACGATTCGACATCACAGAATTTTTCATCAAACTGGCTTTATTTGATGAGAGATAGCCATTCCATAACGATTTTAATGCCAATGAATTAATCGTAAAAGGCATCTTTTGGTTAACAAAGGTTTGTTTTCGTGTTTGAAATATTTCAAGCGGATATAAAATAGTAGCAACTCCAAGCGAAGTGAAAATAGCTTGGCTAGCTGCTTTCATCCATGATGGGCAGACATAATCTTTCATTGTAACCGGATGCCAACCAGTTGGTTTAGCTTGAGTAATGGGCAGCGTATTCATCCACTGTTTTAAAGTATGTTCATCTGAAAACCAATCCACATAAATAGAATTGGAATCGATATTTTGGTTTTTGTGTGGCATAACAACCTCGTGAGCTAATATCTCGTCGTTGTGTTTTTTTGATTATAAATAAATAATTAGGCGGTGGATTATACAGAAAATGATCTAGATTGCTATCATAAAAAATAATTTCTTTATAAATTAGGAAGTTAAATAATCTTACGTTGCAGTAGTCATATCATGCTTAAACATTTCTGCATCCAAAACAGGATGACGTAAAAATTCCGTCATCCCTTGTTCATCTAACGGACGGGTCAAGTAATAACCTTGGATTTCTGAACACCCTTCTCGAACTAAGAATTCATATTGTTCGCGGGTTTCCACACCTTCTGCAATCGCTTTGATACCAAGTTTTTTAACCATTGCAATGATAGCTGAAGTAATGGATGCTGTTGTTTCATCTGTTGTGACATGTTTAATAAAAGATTTATCAATTTTAATTCGATCAACTAACAAACGTCTTAAATTTCCCAATGACCAATATCCCGTTCCAAAATCATCAATCGCAATTTGCATGCCTAAATCTTTTAATGCATATAACACACGTAATGTATTTTCTGGATCTTGCATCACCGTACTTTCTGTTACTTCAATTTCTAAACAAGAAGGTGACAATCCCACTTCAGTGATGATTTTCAATGTGTCATCGGCAAAATTTGCTTGCTTGAATTGCCGCACAGAACAATTGACAGATAACGTAAGTGATTTCATCCCCATCAAATGCCACTTTTTTAATTGTTGACAAGCTGTCTTTAATACCCATTCACTCACTGGATTGATGAGCCCGGATTCTTCAATGAGAGCAATAATTTCATCCGGCGTAATATAACCATATTGTTTGTTATTCCAGCGTAATAACGCTTCTACACCAATAATTTTGTGCGTTGCTACTTCCATTTTTGGTTGGTAATTCAAAGAAAATTCGTTTTTTGCTAATGCGTGACCAAGTGCATTTTGCAATGACATTTTTTCTTGGGCCTTATTTGTCATTTCAAGCGTGTAAAATTGATAATTATTTCGGCCTAGTTCTTTTGTTCGATAAAGCGCAAGATCAGCATTCTTCATGAGTGCTTGCAAGTTTTGACCATCAAATGGATAGACACTAATACCAATACTAGTCGTTAAATAAATTTCTTGTCCATTAACGACAATCACCTCCATTACGCTTTCAATTATTTTCTTCGCAATTAATGCAACTGATTCTGTCCTTTTAACATCTGTAATAAGAATAACAAATTCATCACCACCAAGACGTGCAATTAAATCTGTATTTCTCACGACGGTACGAATTCTTTCAGCGACAATTTGCAAAAGGCAATCACCTGCCTCGTGGCCAATTGTATCATTAATATTTTTGAATCGATCAAGATCCATAAATAATAATGCAAACCCTTGTTGATGACGACGCGATGTTGCGAGTAGATGATTAATAAATTGTTCTAGCTTATTGCGATTTGCTAGCCCTGTTAGTACATCATGAAATGCCATATGACAAAGTCGTTCTTCTGTTTTTTTGTGTGTGGTAATGTTTTGTAATTGCACAACAATATAAGCAGGCATATCTTGATTATTATTGAGTAATGTTAATGTTGCCATCGCCCAAATTGTTTCACCGTCTTTACGATTAAGCTGCTGTTCTTCTTGATACAATTTAATTCTCTGACCAATTAAATTTTTAATATGCAATTGAAAACTATGATCATCTTGGTTCAAAACCGAATAGATATTCATTTGTAACAAATCATTTGTAGAATATCCCAGTAATTGACCAATCGATCGATTCACTCTAACAAAATTTCCATTTAAATCTAAAATAGCAATGCCAATATTGGTTGTATCGAAAATAGTATCTAAAAGACTATTCTGTTCTTTCATTTTATTTTCAATGTCATTTTTATCTTGATTAATTAGAAGAGTTTTCTTGCGATTACGAAAATACAATTGCGTTACTTTACAAAATGCGATTGAAAATATTAATATTAAAATAAGCTCAAATAAAGTATGAGCATGTTGAAATGTAAACTCTTTAGTATTAATTAATAATAATGGATTCGTTGTGACGAATAAAACGAGTAATATTAATAATACCATGAATAATATTATTTTCATTTTATACATCCATAAGTTCTGCACCTACTCCTTATAATATACAATAAATACGCTGCTTATGCCCGCCTTCCAAAAAATGTGCATATTCAAAAATTAAGAATATTAGCTATACTAATAATGTGTTATTTTAATTTTTCTAATCTTTTTTCTATCCTATAGCTGGAGAGTTTTTTATGAAAAAGAATGTCTTAATCGCCGCCTTTGTAGCAATTAACACTATGATCGCATCACCTTTTGTATTTGCAAAAAATGTTAATATTTATGATCAACCTGCAACAAATGCAAAAGTTGTTGGAACTGTTGATTTAACCGCTGGCATTATTCCTATTTTTACACCAAAAAATAGTGAGTGGATAAAAGTAGCTGATCCTCGTAATGGAAATGTCGGTTGGATGAAGTCAAATGAAATGAGTGGTAATGGTTCCTCATCATTTACATTCACACAACGAGTATTAACAGATGATAAAGGAGAACCACATGCGTATCATGTCATTCAATATGGCACGCCGCGTTCCATGTCAAATGCTGAAATGGAAACTTATCTTGCTAAAATGAAAGCACAACAGCAACTCATTCAACAATCAACTTACAAAACCATTCAAGAAATGATGAATAATTTAAATAAACTCTATCAAGAACAAGCCGAATTTTTAAAAGCCAGTGGATTTCCTGTCTTGATGCCCGTCGTTGTGGTACCACCTAACACCCAACCGACTGTCAAATCAACGAATGAAGTAAAAACAACAACGACTAATACACAAAAAAAATAACATCATTACGATACTTCCCGGACAAAACATGTGTGTTTTGTCCGGATTATTTTTAT
>CAZKUQ010000152.1:0-4470 GCA_964555965.1 uncultured Coxiellaceae bacterium | reverse complement strand
GGACGTTGGGGACGATGCCGAACATCATGGCGATGAACAGCACCAGAACACGAACGAACCTTTCCATTGTGAACCTCGCTCTCAGTTGTCGATGAACTGTCTGTTCCGGTACGAGCTAATTCCCGTTCCGGCCGCTCTGCTCTTTAAACAAGAGCAGGGGTGGTCGAAATATGAACTGCTATATCGAGAAGGATTTGCCTATGGCATCAACAATTTCATAAAAATTTTGATAGTTTTCACCTTGGATGTTAAATGTTAACCTGATAAGGTTATTATTATCAAGATATCTGTACTCAATTTCAGTCCAGGTTTGTTCTGTGCGCTCTGTGGAGTTCTGCGCTGATGGATATAACAGTTCACCCTTTTTTAGCTGTCTGAGGGATTTATAGGATGGAATTGTATTTACTGTCAAAAATGACTCTGAAAGCAGCGGCATAACTTCTTTACCCGGCTCTATTGATAAAATTTCTTGCTCCGTCATTTTTAAAAATGAGTCAGATCGCTCAATAACAAGCTTACCATCCATTAATGATTCGTTATCTTCGATCATAACTGTATTCGCGTCATTGGTTGATATTGAATAATCACTCGGATACTTAAAACTAAACCCATACTCCTCATTGGTGTAAGTTAACCAATCTGACGTGCCCACTTCCCTAGCTTCACCATTTATATTGATATTTCCATTAGTAGTATCCACAACTTCAACAGTAGCATTGTCATTAGCCACATTTACATTAGTACTAGTAGCCGTTTGAGGGGAACAACCCGCCAATACCAATACACTGGCGGCTACGGTGGTGATGAGAATGGTTTTAGATTGGTTCATAGTGAGCTTGTCGAAATATTAATAGATTAGTTTAATAAAACAACGTCCAGAAGAGTGACAAACGGTTAGGTTTGAGAGACTCAAGGTTGGACGCCCGAGGAGTGGTTAAGTTGTAATTGGATGATAGCATAGGTTAAAAAGTTTGAGAAGTGGATAACTTTCCAGATTGACGTAACTATTATTTTAGCTTAATATGCGACGTATATGGATCAGATTGTCGCTAACCCCCACATCCGCTTTGGCAAGCCAATCCTCAAAGGTACCCGTCTTACCGTTGATGAAGTCTTAGGAGCTCTAGCCGGTGGAATGACTATGGACGAGGTGTGCCAAGAATACGGCCTAAGCCAAGCCCAGCTACTGGCCGCGCTTCGTTTTGCCACCAGTTGGAGTGAACGAGAAGTAGTGGCAGACTATGATGTTCTTGTTGGACGCTAACATCCCTTATTCAGCGCAACACCATCTGACAGTCGGCGGTCACACAGCACTACATGTGCGGGATATTGGATTAGCATCTGCTGATGATGAAACAATCCTAGAAGCGGCTAAGGAACGTAGCGCAGTGTTAGTTACTCGCGATTTGGATTTTTCTAACATTATTCAGTTTCCACCACAGTCTCATAGCGGTATTCTTGTACTACGTCTGTCACCAACGGCTGTTGCTGCAGATATTATCCAGGCGATTTTACATACTGCACAGACAATTGATACCAGTGAATTACAAGGTGCGTTAGCCATTACTGACGGACAACGTATTCGTATTCGCCGTTAACAGTTTCGTACTTTTACAGAAAGCTAGGCAGTCATTTTGTTGACAATGCCGAACATCGTGGCGATGATCAGCACCAGGAGACGGAAGTACCGTTCCATGATTGACCTCGTAGGTTGTGAAGGAACGATCTAGGTCAGGAGGCTTCCTGAACTAGCTACTCCCTCTGATTATTTGGTATAATCAGGAGGAGTGAGTTAGTTCAGGAACTGACTATTAAAGAGCTAACCAATAATTCTAGAATTTCTTCTATGTCTTTTTTACCGTAAATTCTCATATTTAAAGACTGACCTACATTAAACTTTGGAAATAAGTATTCAATGTAATTCTGTTTCTCACCTCCTAAACTTTTTACAGTTTCGTCCACTATCAGACCATCAATATTATTTAACGTCGTAACCTTTGTAACAACGCTACTAACAGTCGAACCACGTTTTAATGACTCTTGTAATTGGTCTTCGGTTTGAGTGAGGTCTACTCTTGAAAATAATATATTTTCACCATCAGCAGGGCCAGTAAATTGATAATCTGCAGTCTCAACTTTTACCACTGCTGTAACCTCAATGCCATTTCGAGAACGGTCATTATCAAAAATAATTTGTGTTATTGAACCGGTTTGGTATTCATCGGCTTCCCGTGTTGTCATTACAGCTTCACCCCACTTCTTTGGATACTTAAAACTAAACCCATACTCATCATTGGTATAGGTCAACCAATCTGACGTGTCTACTTCCCCACTTGCATCACCAACATTAGTATTTTCGTTACTTGTTGTTTCGTTGGTATTAGCCACAACTTCAACAGTGGCATTATCATTGACCATAGTATTTGTGGCCGTTTGAGTCGTACAACCAGCCAATATCAATAAACTAGCGGTGAGGGTGGAGATAAGGATGGGTTTGGTAGATTTCATAGTTTCGACAAGCTCACTATTAATTAGGTAGGTTTAATAAAACAACGTCCAGAAGAGTGCCAAACGATTAGGTTTGAGGGACTCAAGGTTGGACGCCTGAGGAGTGGTTAAGTTGTATTTGGATATTAGCATAGGTTAAAAAGTTTGGGAAGTGGAAGTGGATAACTTTGTAAAGGGTACCGAACATCATGGCGATGAACAGCACCAGAACACGAACGAACCGTTCCATTGTAAACCTCACTTTTCAATGAGCGTTGCGTCCGAAGCGAGAGATATTTCCCGTTCCGGCCACTTCCTTTTTAATAAAAAGGAAGATGGTCGAAACATGAATTACTCAAACTTCACCGACTCAATACTCCGTACTACATCATCCAATGAGGTTGGATTTTCAAAGTAAATAGTTAGAGCTCTAAAAGTATTATTTTTCCTTTCAGGAAAATTGATAACTGCAACATAAGCATCTGACAAACTATCGTCCACCATAGGACTAAATGAATTCAACTTATATATAATATACTCGTGTCCACTCACAACACCGCTCTTTTCAATAGCAACTAACTTACCACCTTCTAAATAATAATCTCCGTCTTTTTTTTCAAAATACGAGTAGTCAGTAGGCCAAGAATCGCGATCAGCAGCAAAATCATCTGAAACCGCAGCAGCTAATATATAACTTCTAGGTATGGCTTCGTTCCCTACATATTTCCAACCAACTATTTTACCTGCAAAACACTCGTCATCTTCACAATTTGAGGTAAAATATTCCACCCTGCCATCTGGTTTTGGATAAGAAAATGATAGTACTAATTCATCACTACGATAAGTCTGCCAGTAACTGATATCTACATCGCTTGCTTGCTCCGTATTGGCGTTAGTATTCGCATTGTCATTGACGACCGTTTCATTGGTATCAGCCACCACTTCAACAGTGGCATTATCATTAGCCACGTTTGCATTTCCGCCTGAAGCGGATTCAGTATTTGTAGCCGTTTGAGTGGAACAACCAGCCAACAACACTAAACTAGCGGTGATTGTGGGTAAAGATAGGATTTTGAGTATATGCATAGGGTTAAATGTTACGTTAGTGTACCTTTGCCATAAGGGTTAATTAGTGTCTAGGGGGTGTGGATAACGTTTGATACCGTATGACTTAGGCGATGGAAAAATTTACTAATCAAATTTTATACTATTTATCATATCTTCATGGAAAACATATGCAGGGTGATTTAAAACATCAAAAACTATTGTTACATTACCAGTTTTTGATTTGAAAAAATAATACGTACGTTCATATCCTTTTTCTTGATAACGTGGGGGTGTTTTTATTAGTTTGGTTATCTGTGCTCCATCTACTGTTAGTTCTTGTTTACCTAACACTGGTAAACTATCTTTGTCCCAATTGCTAATTATTTCTTCAACCCCTTCAGGAGTTAGCTCGGATACACAGGCAACCATGTTGAATTCATCTCTAGCAATATGAAATAACATATAACATGGTTCTAAAAGCAATCCACGACTACTGTATAATCCTTTAAAATCATTTAATTTAAGCCCAGAATAATATTCCATACTAAACTGATACTCATTACTATGGTATTTTATTTGACTGGTATTTTTTATTTCTTCAGCAATATCTATTTGAATTTCTCCCCTCGTACGTTTGAGATTATGCGCGGTGTTTATGTTTGCGTCGTACCCATTTGCTTCACTGGAATAAATTTCAAAAACGCTTGGTATGCTATTAGTATTTTCGTTGTCATTCGTATCCCCCTGACTCAAGCTTACTGTCCGAGTTGCACACCCACCCAACACCAAAACCCCTACAGCGATAACGATCAATTTTCTAAAGGTTTTTGAAAACATGCCTTTATGTATAGACTCCCTGCCGATGCCCAATGGCGACAACGATCACAAACAATTCCTGCTTCATTTTTTTATACGTTTGGCTTTAATGCGATTCGA
>CAZKUQ010000151.1:0-4482 GCA_964555965.1 uncultured Coxiellaceae bacterium | reverse complement strand
AGATGCCAGCTTTCGCTGGCATGACAATTTTTTACCGAACACTAGTGCGCCTTCGCGGAGGATGACAAATAATGTTCGATATAGTCACATTAACGGTGGATCCTACGCCTTCGCGCACTGCTGTCCGGAATAATTTAGCATGACAATTTTTTACCGAACACTAGTGCGTCTTCGCGGAGGATGACAAATGATGAGTTCGATTTACTCAACAACACTCTCGCAAAGAAGAGGGTTAGGGAAAGAAAGGTTATTCGTCTTTCTTATGTTTCTTCACATCTTTCCAGTATTCAGATTTCAGCAGATACATCAATACAAACATGATCACGAGGAAACCTAACACCCACCAACCAATGTGATGCTGTTTAATGTAAAAAGGCTCTGCTGCATAAGCAAGAAAGTTCGCCAAATCAGCCGTGGTTGCATCAAAATCTTGTGATGACATATTGCCTTGCTTGGTAATTTTAACCAAGTTGTACCATTCCAATTCTTTGGAAAGCGCACCACCTTCTAACGGATGTTCTACTAATGCCTGTTCACCTTGATATGGCACGAGAATGCCCGACATGCCGGTGTTACGCACCAGTAAATTATTTACGCCAGTTGGACGAGATGGATCTTGATAAAAACTGTGTAAGTAAGTGTATATCCAATCAACGCCGCGAATATCAGCTTCCAATGATAAATCTGGCGGCGTAATACCATTTGGCCAAACCTTCACATTGATTGGCATTTTGTCATATGTGATACCCGCATCTTGCGCCACTTTGTCGTAGCGCAGATAAATCATGGTATGACAACTCATACAATTGGTTGCAAAAAACTTTGCACCGCGTTTAATAGAATCCATATCCATTCTATCGATAGGTGCTTTTGAAAGCGTAATGTTTTCAACATCTGGCACTTCCACAGACCATGCCTGCAGAGAAAACACTGTTAACAGGATGGCTAATATATAACGCATCTTCATTCTGTCACCCGTTCTGGTAATTTTTTAGTTTTTTCCATCTTGGTATAAAATGGCATTAACAAAAAGAAAGCAAAGTAGGTTAGCGTAAAAATTCGTGCCATCATGGTACGCAATGCTGACACTGATTCATGGCCAAGATAACCAAGACCCATGAAGCTAATCACAAACACCACAATTGCAATTTTTGATAAAATGCCTTTATAACGAATCGAACGCACCGGACTGCGATCCAGCCATGGCAACACAAACATAATCGCAATACCTGCAGCCATCGTCATCAATCCAAAGAATTTATTTGGAATGGCGCGTAACATGGCATAGAACGGTGTCATGTACCAAACAGGTGAAATTTCTGGCGGAGTTTGCAATGGATTAGCCGGAATAAAATTATCAGGTTCCAAAAATAATCCGCCCAATTTTGGCGAGAAAAATACAACCAATGAAAATATAAACAAGAATACGACTACACCAACTAAATCTTTCACTGTGTAATAAGGATGGAAAGGAATACCATCGAGTGGCACACCTTCTTTATCTTTATGTTTCTTGATATCAATGCCATCCGGATTGTTTGATCCAACATGATGCAAAGCAACCAGGTGAACAAAAATAAATACCACGAGCAGTAATGGGATAGCAATCACGTGCAGCGAGAAAAAGCGATGTAAGGAAACACCAGTCACGTTAAAATCACCGCGCAGCCAGATGAGAAGTAAATCGCCCATGTAGGGAATCGCGCTTGCAAACGACGTGATCACTGCTGCACCCCAGAAAGACATTTGTCCCCATGGCAACACATAACCCGTAAACGCTTCAACCAGCAGCATGAAATAAATCACCATGCCGATTAGCCAAACCAATTCGCGAGGTTTTTGGTATGAGCCGTAAATCAGTCCACGATACATGTGCAAATACACGACCACAAAAAATGCAGATGCACCCGTTGTATGCATAAATCGCAGCAGCCAGCCGTAACGTACTTCTCGCATAATGTGTTGTACGGAAGCAAATGAACCTTCACCTGTTGGTACATATTCCATCACCAACCAAATGCCGGTCAAAATTTGCATCACGAATACGAGCAAAGAAAATGAGCCAAAGTAATACCAGAAATTAAAATTCTTTGGCGCATAATATTCGCTTAAATGTTTTTTCCAAAAAGGTGTCCATGGATAGCGTTGATCAATCCACTCCATGAATCGATTAGTTTTACTCGAAGTGTTATCGCTCATTATTTTTTTTCAACTCCTTTCCGTGCTTAGCTAATGGAAATAGCACCTTCAACCCCATCTTGATCTTGACCGATCAGAATTTCCGTGTCACTGACATACATGTGACGCGGAATTTTGAGATTCAAAGGAGCAGGAACGTTTTGATAAACACGTCCCGATAAATCATATTTAGAACCATGACATGGACAATAAAAACCACCTAACCAATCAGGCGATACACTTGCCACATCAGGACGATAAGTTGGAACACAGCCGAGATGAGTGCAAATGCCAACCGCCACTAAAAATTGTGGCTTGATGGATCGGGTAGTATTTTTGCAGTAAGCTGGTTGTTGATCTTGTTCACTAAGCGGATCACGTAACACGTTATTTAATTTGGACAACGTATCAAGCATGGCTTGATCACGGTAGATCACCCAAATCGGCATGCCACGCCACGCCACGGTAAATTGTTCGCGTGGCTTAAGCGAACTAATATCGATTTTAATTGGTGCTGCCGCTGCTTCTGTATCAGCGCTCGGCATCCAATATTGAAAAAACGGGACAGAAGCAGCTGCAAGGCCTATGCCTCCAACAGCTGTGGTTGCGCGGCGAATAAAACAACGCCGACTTTGATCTATTTCTTCCTTCACGCCCATGGTCTACTCGACTTTTATTGTTGTATGAGAATAGTTAAAGCACGTAAGTTTAATCATTCGAAAAAAAGATAGCCAGAGTTTTTTAAACTCCGTCATAAAGAGTATTGTCATTCCCGCGAAAGCGGGAATCCAGCACTCCCAAAGAGATCCCCACCTATGCGGGGATGACGTCATTTCGCAGGAATGACACAACTATGCAAATACTCTCTGTCATTCCGAGGTGTGATTTATACCATGTCAAAATTTTTTTTCAACCCGAAGCGCAAATAATCGCTTGTTTTGTCGCATCAGCAAGCAATAATAAATCATTCTCATTTGCAATAAAGGGTGGGAGCCAATATAAAGTTTGGCCAAGCGGACGCATTAATACACCAAGCTCTGTTGCACGTTGTGTAATTTTTTTTGCGAAGCTTGCATCTTTCGTCTCGGCTGCAGCAATCGCACCAATCGCACGAACATGTTGCAACACGCCTGTTTCATCTGCGATTTGTTTAAAATGTGCAAATAGTTTTTTTTCTAGCAATATCAACTTATCTAAAATTTTTTCTTCGCGCATGACACGTAGTGTTTCCAGCGCAACACTGGCTGCCAACGCATTGCCAGAAAAAGTGTGCGAATGCAAAAATGTTTTATCCATTTCATCTGAATAAAATAAATCATAAATTTTTTGCTGCACCATCACACAACTTAATGGCAACCAACCACTAGTTAATCCTTTTGAAAGACACATAAAATCTGGTGTGATATCTGCATAATCACAAGCAAACATTTTTCCAGTACGTCCAACTCCCGTCATGATTTCATCTGCAATTAAATGAATATCACGCTCATTTGTCCAGCGTCGCAAACGGCGCAAAAAATCTTGGCTATATATTTTCATGCCGCCTGAACCTTGCACGATTGGCTCAATTAAAATTGCCGTTGCTGTTTCGCTGTAACACGCTAATTGTTTTTCAATCTCAATCCATTGCTCACTGCAATCATGCCAAAGTAAATCATTTTGGCTAGAAACATATGGCACTGATGAAATAAATTTAACGGGAAACAATAACGATTCATAAGGCTTGCGAAACACACCAACATCGCTCACACTTAATGCCCCAATCGTTTCACCGTGATAACTATTTTCTAATGCCAAAAAAACTTTTCGCTTTGCATCTCCTTGATTACGCCGCGCGTGCAAGCTCATTTTTATCGCTATTTCAACCGCACATGAACCATCACTCGCATAAAAAATTTTATTTAATCCTTTTGTTAATCGACATAATTCAGCTGACAATTGTGTAATGGTATCATTAGTTGTGCCTGCTAAAATCACATGTTCAAATTTTTCAATTTGCTCGATCAATGCTATTTTTAAACGAGGATGCGAATGACCAAGTGATTTACACCACCAACTTGAAATGGCATCAAATATTTTTTTTCCATTTGCTAAATGTAAATAACAACCTGATGCACTCACCATTTCTAGCAATGGAATTGTTTCATGTCTTTTCATTTGTGTCGCAGGATGCCACACGTGGTTTAATTTTTTCTTCATCGGTAAACCTATTTATTTGTTACGGTTGACGACAAAAGAAAGCTAACATACCATGTTGATCCAAACAAGAAATAAGCTGCTTCTTGTTAGAGGAAATCCTGTCAT
>CAZKUQ010000150.1:0-4509 GCA_964555965.1 uncultured Coxiellaceae bacterium | reverse complement strand
AGGCTGGGGTGGGGATGACGAATGTAAGAATAGTAGACCGCTTTTTCAGTTTCATTTCCTAGGATTTCCATGAAAAAAATCACAGGCACAAGCTTGCTTGAAGTGCTATTAGCATTATTTTTGCTGTCAATGTTGTTATTAAATTTTGATGCAACACAAATGATGGGCATCAAAAAAGCGAAAGCCAATTATTATTGGCAAGTGGCTATGCACCAAATTCAATCTCTTATGAATGTGTTGCAGTTATATAAAAATGATAGTGCGACACAGCAAATTATCGAATGGAATCGACAGAATCAAATCATGTTGCCGCAAGGAAAAGGTGAAGTTGTTGGTGAATATCCCAATCAAGCGATTCAAATTTTCTGGGGAGAAATAAAATCAACATGTGAAAAAAATAAAATAGGAATGAGTGGATGTATCAAAATAGAAATGGGTTCAGTCTGATTGAGGCATTAATGGTGGTTGCTTTATCAGTGTTAATGACAGCAACTGTATTAGAAATATATCTTTCCAGTGTGCGTGCATTTCATTATATCGAATTAATTGCGCGCATTTCACAACGTGCTTCATCAACATTAGAAATATTATCAGGCGAAATAAAAAAAGCAGGCTATATTGGCTGTGCGCGGTTATCACCAGATTTACAAGTTCGACCATTAGAAAACGACACATTAACGATTGCTAATCGAATTTCAGGTACAGACAATGAAATAACTATTCGTAAAATGAGCCAAAAAACAGCTTTTTTAGAGAAAACCAATGATGATTTGTCTTCAGTTACCGTCACATCCAATATTAAATTTTCATCCGGCGATATGGTGATTATCGCTGATTGTCATGGCGCAGAATTTGCCGAAATAAATCATGTTTCGTTAACAAATGGGAGGCAAAAACTGCATTTTTCATCTGCTTTACATAAAAATTATTTGCCAGGAACAGAAGTCGGTCATTATGAAATTCAGCATTTTTTTCTTAAACCATCGAAGCATCAATCTTTATTTTATGAGGATATTCATAAGCAAAAATATGCCATTCTTTCTGATGTGTTAAACATTCATTTTACCTATTTTTTAAAAAATAATGTGATTTCACTGGTTGAAATTGAGCTTAATTTACATGTCGGCAAGCTGAATAAAACCTGGTTTTCATTTATTCCAGTAGGAGAAATTTAATGCAACATCAGCGTGAAATGGGCTTTGTTTTACTGATTGTGCTAGTGTTTTTTTATTTAATTTCACTACTCAGTATCGAAATTTTTAGCGCACAAACATTGAATTTGCGTGTTGAAAACGATCGTTTCCAACGCATAAAATCGTTGCATTTAGCCAAACAATTATTGCAAAAAATCGCTGAAAAAATTGTAAAAAATGGAGTGGAGAATTGCAAAATTTCTCTCATTGATCCAGAAAAATTAATGCAAAAAAATATAACATGGTGGCAGCAAAATGGTTGTCCAACTAACAGTAAAATAAAAAAATATTATATTATTGAATGGCTTATGATGGATTCATGCAGTTATATCTCATCGATAAATGAGCCTCTTATGCCGATTTTTATCGCCTTTCATTATATTTTCCGACAAATTTTTCTGCTACTTCACACCTCATTTTACAAACAACCATAGCGCTTCCCACACAAAAAAATAGCCCATGTTTGGAAGATTCGCATGAGGTTTTTCCAGGCATACAAATGATGCGTGAGTTGTAAAAATAGCGTAAAATTTGCAGAAATTTTTAATGAAAAAAGGATTTCCCATGTCACAAAATTTAAAAAACAAAGTGATTTTTATTACTGGCGCGAGCCGCGGAATAGGGCGAGAAATCGCATTACGATGTGCGCGTGATGGCGCAAAAATTGTTGTGGCAGCAAAGACTGCTGATCCTCATGCAAAACTAGAAGGCACCATTTATACGGTTGCCGATGAAATAGAAAAAGCAGGCGGCATAGCATTGCCAATCATGGTTGATGTGCGTGATGAAACAATGGTGCTAGATGCTATTCGTCAAACAGTCGATCGTTTTGACGGTATTGATATATTAGTGAATAATGCGAGTGCTATTAATTTAAGTTCAACGCTAGATATCCCAATGAAACGTTTTGATCTCATCATGGGATGTAATGTGCGCGCTGCATTTATGTGCTCCAAATTCTGTATTCCTCATTTAATGAAATCATCGAATCCACATATTTTAAATTTATCACCACCGCTTAGCATGAAAGGCAAATGGTTTAAGGGTTACACAGCTTATACGATGTCAAAATATGGAATGAGTATGTGTACGTTAGGTATGGCAGAAGAATTTAAAAAAGCTGGCATTGCAGTGAATTCACTCTGGCCAAAAACATTAATTGCAACAGCAGCCATTTCAGTGAATTTTCCTAAAGAATATTACGAAGCATCACGTAAACCTGCGATTATGGCTGATGCTGCATATGAAATTTTAACGAGTAATTCTCGTGAAGTGACGGGCAATTTTTTCATTGATGAAGATTTGCTGCGTGCACGCGGTGTAAAGAATTTCGATCAATACGCTTTGCATCCTGGTGTTGCATTGCTGCCGGATTTGTATATTGAGTAATCTAATCTGTTGCTTGATGGATTACCCTAATCATAAAAAAACTCATTATCCAGTATTATTAATATATGCCCATGCAAAGGAAGATAAGCCATGGCAATACATAATACTGAGATTGCAGCTATTTTTTCTAAGGTAGCCAATTTGCTGGATATTAAAGGCGAAAACCCTTTTCGAATCCGCGCCTATCGCAATGCAGCTCGTGTGATTTATGGGCAATCAAAAAGCATAGCAAAGATGATTGAAGACAATGATGATTTAACATTGCTGCCAGGGATTGGCAAAGATTTAGCAGGTAAAATTAAAACGATCGTGCAAACAGGTCAGTTACCATTATTAACGCAAATGGAAAAACGTTTGCCGCCAGTGTTAAATGAGCTGATGCAAATTGAAGGGCTAGGGCCTAGACGCATTCAAATTATTTATCGCAAATTAAAGGTTAAAACATCGGCTGATTTGAAATTAGCAATTGAAAAAGGCCGCTTACAAAAAATGAAAGGGTTTGGCGATAAAATCGCCCAAAAAATTCTTCGCGGCATTGAGCATGTTAGTCAATATTCAAAACGAATTAAATTAGCTGATGCTTTTCCCATTGTAGATTCAATCATTCATTATTTAAAACAAGAAAAAAATATTTCAAAAGTTGAATGCGCAGGAAGTTTTCGTCGTCGAAAAGAAACGGTTGGTGATTTAGATATTCTTGCCACAGGAAAAAATCCTGAAAAAATCATTCAGCATTTTGTTGAATTTGATGAAGTAGAAAATATTCTTTCCAAAGGGTCAACCAGATCAACCGTTAGACTTCGTTCTGGTATTCAAGTTGATTTGCGAGTAGTGGCAGCAAAAAGTTACGGTGCAGCATTATTATATTTTACTGGTTCAAAGGAGCATAACATTGCTATTCGAAGAATAGCATTAGAAAAAAAATTAAAAATTAATGAATATGGCGTTTTTAAAAAAACAAAGCAAATCGCTGGTCAAACAGAAACAGAAAGTTATCGTCAAGTAGGTTTACCTTATATCGATCCGGAATTACGCGAAGATCGCGGTGAAATTGCAGCAGCGAAAAAAAATCAATTACCAAAGCTCATTACATTAAATGATATTCGCGGTGATTTACATTGTCACACGAATGCGACAGATGGTGAGGCAACATTAGAAGCAATGGCAAGAGCAGCAGAACAACTTGGTTATGAATATATCGCCATTACTGATCATACGAAACATTTAGCAATGGTACATGGTTTAGATAAAAAAAGATTAATGGCACAAATTAAATTGATTGATAAATTAAATGCAAAGTTAAAAAAGATTGTGATATTAAAATCGATAGAGATAGATATTTTAGAAAATGGTTCGCTTGATCTTCCTAATGAAATTTTAAAAGAATTAGACTTAACCGTTTGTTCTATTCATTCTAAATTTAATTTACCGTTGAATAAACAAATGCAACGAATTTATCGTGCGATGGATAATCCGTATTTTACTATTCTTGGCCACCCAATTGGCCGATTAATTAATCGTCGTGAAGCTTATCAAATTGATATGGAAAAAATTATTATTGCTGCAAAAGAACGAGGTTGTTGTCTTGAATTAAATGCTCAGCCGGATCGTTTGGATTTAGATGATATTCATTGCAAAATAGCAAAAGAATCTGGTGTAAAAATTGCAATTTCTTCTGATGCGCATAGTTTGGCGCAATTAAATTATATGTCATTTGGTGTATTTCAAGCGCGGCGCGGTTGGCTTTCCGCAAGTAATGTGATTAACACGTTATCGTTAAGTGAATTGTGTAAAATGTTAAAGCGGTGAGTATTAAAACGTCGTCATTCCACCTCCGCTTTCGCGGGGGTAAACCCCTGTGGGAATCTTATAACGCGAATCTCGGTTAAGAAGACTTGTCATTCCCGCGAAAGCGGGAATCTCTCTC
>CAZKUQ010000149.1:0-4555 GCA_964555965.1 uncultured Coxiellaceae bacterium | reverse complement strand
TTATTAAACACTTGCTCTGTTTTGAATTGTCCGGATGTTGCATAAGTTTTGCAATGCTCTCGTTTTTGCTTGACATAAGTTTTGAAACGGCAGCGCAAACAGCCCCCACGCCGCGAGCCCGGATAGCTGGAAGGACCAAATATCATTATCATAACCGAGTTTCAAGCTACGGTCTAACTTCTCACCTTTCTCAACAATGTAATAAAGCCCCTGGGTGAATGCGTGCGCTAAGTTCGCCGGTAAAAACCGCCGTATATAACCAATGATCTTGTGCCAAAATAACATGTCCCTAAAGCTGTCCACGCCGCCAAAAGCAGCATATTTTTCAGCATATTTTTCAATATATAATTTCCAGGCGTGCAAAAGAAATTCTGCATTAAACTGTTTTCCCGTGGTGATCACATCCTTTGGTTCTAGGTAGTGTCTAAATTCAGCCAGCGCTGCTTCGCAACGGTTATCGGGTTTTACATCTTCTGCCAATGCTTGCTTGCATTCAGCATCCGTTGCATCCTCAATGGCTTTGACCACTTTATTAAGCGCTTCCATATCACGCAAACAACGCTCTTCTTCTGATTTATCATCAGGAAATTGTTCCTGCATTTGCTTTGCTATGAGCGCTTCACCGTCCGGCAATTGCCCCAAGTAAGAAGCTATCATTTCTGCCATGCCATCAACGACTTTTTTGCCATTGATGATCACATCAACATCGTCAGCACCCGCTGCAATTTGTAAAGCGGTACCTTTCATTTTGACAGGATTGTTTTTATCAAGACCAAAAGAATAGCTCGCTACCGTGTCTTTTCCTAATAACAACGCGGATAACAAGGTTTTGTCCGGAAGCTCACTTGCTTGTTTTAACATGGCTTCGGCTTGATCTTTCTCACCGTAGATAATGTGTTGTAATAGCTTAGCATGCGCTCTCTTGTGGAGTTGCTGTCTTACGTCCTGCTTGGCTCGACGACAGGTTATTGAAAAATTGGCGAGCGATGCTGAGTCAAGAAACGAAGAGATCACATACCGCGTCATATCTTGCGCAATAGTAGAGGGGTCTTTGATGATTCCTGCTTTGGATAAGGCCATTTGAATGATGGCATCGTTGTTTTTCTCTTTGAGATTAAGAGAACCGAGTGGGACAGTTTTTAATTTTTTGTCTTTTTGTACCCATTTACCTTTATGAATAAAGCAAGCATTGTATTTTGCCTCTTGACCATGACTATTTGGATCAGCAGGATACAATAAAACAGCGCTGCCGCCCTTAATATTCATGCGTGCTTCGGCGATTGTTTCTGGTTTGTTATCTGTTAGAAAATGAAGCGTGTAGGAATCATCTTTTTCCTCTGTATGACCCTGCTTTGATTCCACCTTTTCTTCTAACCTATTGCTCGACATATCTTAACACTCCATTAAGAATTGAACATAAATGGACTCAAATGTCTCTAAAACGTTACAACACCTGTTTTATGAATGTTTTTACACAAAAACCATGCCATGCCGAAGATTTTCTAACAAAAGCTTACGGACGGCCCATCTTAATGATTTTGCTAATTTTCCTCGAAATTTCAATGCAATTGCCATGTCGCCTTTTCAAGTATAATTAGATACTCAGTTTTCTATGTGTCTGAGTTGCACCCATTTCTCTTCAAAATCGACGCGGACTTGTTGGCGGCCCTTTCTTTGCAAAGTCATAGGTGCAAATTCCTAATATACAACGTTTTTTTCTGTCTCCGAAAAATCGATTGGGATTATTTTTTTTATCAATAATACTATTATATTTTGTCTCTAAATTTTTACCGCCCGCTTCGTTTGCTTTGTGAAGTATTACCTTTTTAAACCAACTCGGAATAGTAGTGTTCTCTTTTTTTAACGTAAAAATAGCAAGGTATTTTTTGTAGAATAGGTTTAATTTCTCTTCATCGGCTACTTTCTCTTCTTTCATCATTATTTCCATACTATTTTTATTCATTATCTTAGATATTCTTTTCTCACATTTTTTAAGTTCAAAAATAGTAAAAGGTTTTCCGAAATAGTTAATTGGCCCAAATTCTTCAATAAAATGTAGCATGGATTTTATTGTCTTAAGGCTGAGCTTTAGCGAATCAGGATATTTTTTATGAAAATATAAAATCACATCTGCATTTTCATTAAACAAGCAAGCGGCTAAAGCAGGTGTGTACTGGTTTTTGAGAAAAATAGGTTTAGATTTAAAATAATACTCCTCATGCAATACGTATCTTCTATGCGGGTACACCAAAACAACGATGGGGGTTGTAAGGGATTTTGTGGAAGAAACTTTTGTTTTTGTTCCTATAAATATATCAACACCAAAATTTTGCAATGAGAGGTGTTCATTATAAAATTGAGATACGTCTTTATATATACCCTGCATGGCAACAGTAAACGCGCGTCCTAGTGATTGCATGGAAATTTTAATTTCTTTTTCCTCTTTTCTCTCTTCTTTTTTAAAAAAATTGTTTCCAATGAAACGTCGAAAAAAGATGGCGCTTCTTTTATTGCTCTGCAAATAAGATTTGTTAAATAAACTTTCAGGATCATATTGTCGGCAAAAAAGTATAAATTTTTCAGAAGAAATTTCTTCATTGCGATATTCCCACGTTCCGTACATTTCAGGTTCATGTTGTTTTATTTCTTCCAAAAGAAATTGTTTCAGAAGCGCAATTAATACATTTTGTGAAAGCCATATTGATCTTTCTTCATCATATTTTATAAGGAAAGAAAAAATTGTATTTCTTGGTAATTCATTATAGAGTAAATTATGATGAGCAATATATGGATGTGTAAAATGAATTATTTTTTCTTCGCTATTTGAATGTAAAAGTTTATGTCTTGCGTCATTTATGCTGCCTGCCACATAAGCAATTCCTACAGGTATGCTACCAACAACGCCCGTCGCGACTACTAATGGATGTGCTGCCAGAGCAAAAGGTAGCGCAGCAACTGACTCCGCATTATCAAGATTTCTCTCAACGTATTCCATTGGCTTCATAAAAAATTCAGCAGGAGCCATCGAAATTTTAGCTGTTTTTTCAGCCCACAGAAATCGACTATTAAGGTCACCTGGATTCCCATAGAACCTTTTGCATGTTCGGATCAATAAACTGTAATCTTTGTTTGTCAAAAAACTCATTATTATATCGTTAGTATCTTGAGGGATACGTTCAAAGCATGTTTCATAGTCTTCTTTTATACGTGAGAGCATAGTTTCTCCCTCTATAGCATTATAAACAGGCATAAGAAATTACGGTATTTCTTCATAAAAAAATAGAGTATAAAATACTCTTGTCTATTGTTATAAAATTCCACGTAATCATTGGTCTTAATACTTCCGTAAGTATGTTAAGTTAGACTAATTGACTTTATTCTTGGGCAATCTAAAAATGAAACACGGTACAAAATGGCTTGATACGAGCGAAGAATTACACATTTTTCGTTCGGGTAATGGCATTCGGCTGATCAGGCCTGATAGAAAACGAAAACACCTTTATTTATTGCATGATACAGGAGAAACAGTGGGTGGCTTATTGCAATTTCCATGTAACATTTATTTCTTAGATAGAAATAGCACCTTACAAAATATCAATGAGCGCACTACAATAAATTGTGGTTTCAATTCAGTTCGCGATGCTATTGGAAGAACCATAAGAGATGTGGCAGATAAACGATCAGCAGAAATGCTTATCTCTAATGATAAAATTGTAGTTACTCAAAATAAAATTCATATCTCTGATGATAACTATTTAAGCAAGCAACATACGAATCATACTGCAATTTCTATGAAATTTCCTTTATATAAGAACAACCAGGTTATTGGTATTTTAGGGTGCTCTGTAGTTGTAGGCAAACAATCGCTCTCTGATTCATTAAATAAAATTACTTCGTTGGGATTACTAAGTAAACCTAGGACCATTCATACTATCCTGCCCGGCACAAAAATAAATGACACATACCTTTCAAAGCGAGAAACTGAGATAATTAATTTATTAGTTCATGGCAAAACAGCAAAGGATGCTGCTATTGCTTTGAATCTTTCAAAACGGACGGTAGAAAATTATTTAGCTAACATTAAATCCAAATTAAATATAAATTCAAAATCTGAATTAATTGAAAAATTAATCCCTTATTTTCTGTGAAACATATATGCTATGAACTGTAAGGTTGTTTATTTTCGATTAAGTTGAAACTAAAAGATTGCTTTGTTCATGGAATAGTGCTGAGTGATCTCAGTTAAAACTCAAGGAGACACCTTACGATGTACGTAATCATAAACTAACTGGCTTTTTAGTTAGAGTTAATATTAGTGGGAAGTTACTTTATATGTGTGAGTATGCACGCGGTAAACGAGTAACGATTGGCAAAGCATAAGGCGAAGGCCGTAGAAAAATTAGTAGAAGAGGAAGTATGCGCATGAAAAAAGTAAAGCAAAATGAAACTATTGTTTATCAGACAAAAACGGGCGCTATTGAGCTTAATCAGGATATTAATGCAAATACCATTTGGGCAACTCAAGATGATATTGCTGATATTTTTAATGTCAAAC
>CAZKUQ010000148.1:0-4558 GCA_964555965.1 uncultured Coxiellaceae bacterium | reverse complement strand
GACAAGCTAAATTATTCCGGACACTAGTGCGCCTTCGCGGGGATGACACTTTAACTTGAGAAAATAAAAATGGATCATTATCAAACATTAGGCATTATTCCTTGGCAACGTAAAAATGTCGCATCAAACAATCAATCAACGATTGAAACAACAGAACAATTAAATTGGGAAACATTACAAAAAACCGTTGCGCAATGCACAAAATGTCAACTGCATCAATCACGCACACAAACTGTTTTTGGTGTTGGGAATCTTACAGCAGAATTAATGATTATCGGTGAAGCGCCGGGATTTTATGAAGATCAACAAGGCGAACCTTTTGTTGGCCGCGCAGGACAGTTACTCACTGCCATGATCAATACGATTGGCTTAACTCGGCAGCAAGTTTATATCGCTAATATTTTAAAATGCCGCCCGCCAAATAATCGTGATCCTGCTGCTCTCGAAGTACAAGAATGCACGCATTATCTTGATCAACAAATTAAATTAATTAATCCTAAATTATTATTAGCGGTTGGCAGAATTGCAGCTCATTATTTATTGAAAACCAAATCATCGCTTGAATCATTGCGCAATCGTCTGCATCAATATGGAGATTCTAAAACTCCCTTAATAGTGACTTATCACCCTGCTTATTTACTACGAACCCCACAAGATAAAAAGAAAGCTTATTTTGATTTGCAATTTACTTTACGCACGTTAAATTCTGGCATTATATAGGTGACTAGCTTAATGTGAACCCCCTTCTAGAAAAGTGTTATAATTAAAAATAGCCAATTTTATTTAAGGTGCCGGATGCGTAAAGTCAAATCGAAGCATTTGTTAATATTGATATTTTTATTATGGGCTGGTTTTATCACTTACCGCGTTGGTACACCCGTTTCATCGGCAACAGCAGCATCTTTTACTATTAGTAAATGCCAGAGTATTTATGAAGCTAGTTCCGGAGGCGGCATTATGTCCAGCAGTTGGTTAGTTTACACCAACTTACACCAGTGGTTTTATACTGCAAAAGCTAATTCCACTAGCTCGACATGGGGATACACAACTTGTAATACAGGGGACGCCGTAGCGGGTGTGCGCTTACATCCTTTTGATCTGGGTGGCGGTGCCGGCTCTTTAGGCGTAGACGTTATTTGTTGCAAGTTATAAAAGTCACAGGCTCATTTTTAAAAACCCTTTTTCTTCACATCAAAACAACATAACTTTTATGGATTTTTTCATCCAGCTTAACAAGTTGATTTATGATATCTTCTAATTCTTCTAATAACGTCGGGCTTCTAGTGTTTGACACGGAGTTGTTCTGCAAATGGCTCTTAAGAATAGTCTGACTATCAGTTAGAATTCTTGGAAATATAAATGGAGATGACAATGTCTTTATCAAAGGAAGATCGTCAAACATTAGAAAATCTTGCACATCATTTAACTATAAAAATGACGGATGGTTGGCAAAATTTTTCGGAAAATATTAAACAACCTCAAGCATTAGTACTGGACATTCCTAATATTGCCGCATTACAAGAAATCATGCGTGCAATTTATGAAATTAATTTGAAAAAAACTGCGGCAGAAAGAATCATCGCACGCACAGCTGCTGGTGGAAAATCAACTGATGATCACAGTGAATCTTATTCTTTTACACCAGTAAATGAAGCAGATATTGTCATTCGATTAACCGGTGATGAATTCAGAAAAATGAATGTGATTAGCCAAGAAAAAAATATTGTCAATGTGGGCGCTAGCTTGCAAATTGGTGAATTAGATCAAACATTATATGACAAATATGACATGTCATTACCTACTTCTAGTTTAATTCCTTATGTCACCGTTGGCGGATTAAGTGCAACTGCTGGTCATGGCACCGGAAAAGATCAACCAAGTTTTGCTGGATTAATTAAAGCAATGACTATCTGTTTACCCAACGGAAAAATGGTGCGAATTGATGAAAGCGATAAAGATTTTGCAACGATACGCGCTGGTCATTTAGGTTTATTTGGTGTGGTTTTATCTGTCGAGTTGCAATGTGTGCCAGCACAAAAACTACAATGCATCATGGAAGCACGCAGTGTTCCACAATTCATTGATGCGGTAAAAAAAGGCTTATTTCAGCAAGATCCGTATGTGAGTGTCATGTATGTTCCTACTTATTTTTCTGATGAACGAACCAGAAAAAATGTCAACAATGTAATTATTTATCGTTGGCGACCTGTCGATAAAAGTGAAAAAAATGTTAATTTCAATCCTCATACATCGCGTGTGCAACAAGATTTAGAAATTCATTTAAGTGATGGTTTAGGAATAGATGAATTACTCACGCAGTTTCCTAAGTTAATTCCTCCTTACATGCGTTATCTTGTTTCTCAACTAAAAATTGGCACAAAAGATTCGATCTCATTAGGTGATTGGCCTGCTATGGCACATTATCAAACGACTTTTCCACATGATCTTGATGAAATTGCTGCCTTATTTACTGTGAAAGATCAAGCTGAAAATGGCCAGCATGGTGCGGAAATTGTGACAGCGATGGAAAAAATCGTGTCATCGTTGCAACAAGCATCAAAGCATGGTCATCACCCCATTACTTATGCGATTTATTTCCGTTTTTTTGCTGGCACCAATGGCGGCCTATCGAGTAGTGAACATCAACATGGTCAGCGCGTTTGTGCGGTAGATATTACGTCGCATCCTAAAGCGCCTGGGTTTCAAGATCTTAAAAATGAATTAAAAGATTTTTTTGTCAATGAAATGAATGCTAAATTGCATTGGGGAAAAAATATCGATACAAATATTGATTATCAAAAAATGTTTGGAGAAAATTTTACTGCATTTTGTACAACACTGACAAATTGGTGTCAGCAACAAGGCATTGAAATTGAAAAAAATCCACTAATAAATGCTGTTTTTTCTCATGTATTGCAATTTCGTTCTATCCCACTTGCGATTAATCAGTTCGATGACAAACCAAATACATCCATTACAACTATTGAGTCATGCGTTAAAAAATTATTACCAACTATTGCAACCAACACAAAAGAAGGAAAAGAATTGTATCGTCAGTTGCAAAAAATAACTCAATCAAACGTAATCAGTGAGAGCAGTCAAGGTTTATTTTCATGTCTTAAAAAACCAAAAAAAGATATTGCTAATAACGAAAAAAAATCACGCTGCACGATGATGTGATAGCACTTGATTAATCAAGTGCAATTGCTTTTGTAATGCACCACGATTAGCATCAATCACTTCGAGTGCGCGCAAACCAAGCTCATTGCGCGCATCGATATTTTTAATTAACAAAATAATAGCCGCCGCTAACGAAACATTATCATTCACTTTAATAAAAGCATCTGCATCAACAAATAAATGATTAATATCTGCGAAATTAAATAAATGTGGTCCTGTGATGATTGGCTTAGCAAGTGCTGCTGGTTCAAGAATATTATGTCCACCATGCGGAATGAGGCTACCACCAACAAATGCTACATCTGATACTGCATACATGAGAGGTAATTCGCCCATCGTATCTGCTAAATATACTGATGTTTGATCATCACAAACTTGTGCAAGACTTCGACGTTTTAGCAAAAATTCTCGCTCACATAATTTAGCAACTGCATCAAATCTATCAATGTGTCGAGGTACTAAAATTAATAAGCTTTCGGGATGTTGCACACGAATTTTTTTGTGTGCTGCCAGGATAATTTCTTCTTCACCCGAATGTGTACTTGCTGCAATCCAAATAAATTTTTCTTTACCCAATTGTTCTCGTAAAACAGCAGATTGTTCAGCTAAATTATTTGGTAATGTTAAATCAAATTTAATATTACCTGTCACACTTACGCGTTCTTTTGCTGCACCTAAATGAATAAAACGTGCTGCATCTGCCGCTGCTTGCGCTGCAATCATCGTCATTTGTTGCAGCATTTGTCGTGTCAATGGTGCAATGAGTCGATAACCTCGCGCTGATTTTTCTGATAAACGTGCATTCATCAGACAAACAGGTATATTTTGTTTTTCGCAAGCTGCCAACAAATTCGGCCACATTTCCGTTTCTAAAATAATAGCGATGATAGGTCGAAACGCACGCAAAAATCTATCAACAGCACCTGACAAATCATATGGAAGATAAACATGCGTCACGCTATTGCCAAACTCAGATTTAACACGTGCCGAACCAGTTGGCGTCATCGTTGTGACGATGATTGGTAACGCTGGATATTGCTGCTGCAAAGCTTTAATAAGAGGAATAGCAGCGATAATTTCGCCTACTGAAACAGTATGCACCCAAATCGATCGATCAACTTTCTGCGTATAAAATCCAAATCGCTCAGCAAGACGAACTCGATAATCTGGTTGCTGACGTGAGCGCCATAATAAACGCAATAAAATAAAAGGCACTGCTAAATAAAGTAAAAAGCTATAAAAATATCGCACTATTAATACCTATCGAAACAAATTTGCCTAATGTTGCGTGATAATGTTTTTATTTGCAAGAAAAGAGGCTTCAGAATCCTTGATGTCATCCCAGAAACTCGAACGTTTTTTTGTTCCCTCCCGTGTC
>CAZKUQ010000147.1:0-4562 GCA_964555965.1 uncultured Coxiellaceae bacterium | reverse complement strand
TGATACTTGTTTGTCATAATATAAATGGCTGGCTGACGTTTAAACATAGAGTGCTCCAATAAATCAAGGTGTGCTTGGATTGCCGCGGCCAAACGCTTCGCGGCCTCGCAATGACGATCTTTTTTACAATTTTGCTGCGTACGTGACCTTGCCTAGGTGGGAATTGCAGACCGTCACAAATTTCACCCAGTGAGATTATGACTATTTTTATTTACTTTCACGCGCTCCGTTTTCGTGATTTCAAAACTTATTACACTCGCATCGCTTAACCTTGCTACAAATGAGAGAAAGTTTATACTTGTTGATATAGCTGCTTAAACAATACTGACGTTATTTAATCAGAAAACCATTTCTGTAATTGCATGAACACCCTTCTCATATATTTAACGTTTTAATTTCGTCCATAGCTCTTTGCAAAACCAATGCTGCCCATTGCTTCAATGATTTTTTATTCTGCTGAAAAGCATACGGTAAGAAACTCATGCTATGACAAAATGAATGAAATACCATAACGCGTATTAACTCTTCATCAACATTGCCATAAGCATTTAAAAATATTTCTAATGTTGGTTTTGTAAAAACCATTCCTATGCTTAAATCAATGCCACGGTGACCGATATGGACATCACCCCAATCAATTAAACCAGTTGGCAAGAAATGATTCGTGTCTACAATGACATGTCTGCAATATAAATCTCCGTGAAGATAGAATTTCATTAAAGACTGAAATTGAAAACTACTTAATTTCTCTATCAGGCCGATTAATTGATTATTTTTAAAACCAGCTTGTAAAAAATATTCTTGATAACGTTCTAAATTTTCATGACACCTTGCAACGCGATGCTTCACATCTAAACGCCAAGATTGATCGCCTTTGATTACAGATATATGGTTATCATTCACTTTTAGAGAATGTAATTCATTTAACCAAGTAGCGAGTATCACCGCAAAATCTACGTTATCAATTAAAGAATCTGCTGCATCACATAAGGGCAAACCTCGCAACATTTTATAACCGCCGTATGGATACGGATACAAATCAGACGGTTCCCCTATCCACTCTGGATTAGAAAGCGGAAATGAAACTTGCTTAGTAATATAAGGTAATAATAAAATTTCATTTTCCATACAGAACACACCCAATTCTCTGCGTGGGAAGCGAAAAATTAAATTTTTATTTACTAAATAAACAAGATTGTCCCAACCTTCGTCTAGCAGTTGAATGGATTCAACATGAATATGTTGCTGGTTTTCTATTAATTCACGAGCTATATCTTCATTTATCGTAATAGTTTGTTTCCATATATGCGTCATAATCCATCCCATATGAACTTGATGTTTAATTAATTATTTTTCATTTTACAAACTGGCTAGCATTAAACTTAAGTAGAAGCAATATACTCTCTAAAATGGCCAGCGAGTTGATTGGGCTTATTGGCATAAAAAGATTTCAAAGCTTGCAAGCCAACGCTCATCATTAGACGATAATGAGCCAGTGCAGAATAAATAGGCCATAACTTTTTGGTTAACATGAATGCTTCCAGAAGCTCTTTTTTTGTTGCCAATGTTAGCCAACTTTCGAAACAAGTATCTTGAAGTTTTTGATAGAGTTGATCATTTTCTTTTACATCGTGATGAATAGTAGCTTGAAGAAGATAATTATGTAATGAAAAAAACGGATGAGAAATTGATATTTCACCCAAGTCTATCAGTGTCATTTTCTTGGATATAGGATTAAACAAAATATTATTAGTGTTAAAATCGGGTTGAACTAATGTTTCTGGAATTTGATATTGTGCTAATAGCTCACATTGTTCTGAAACTTTCCGGCTTAAATTATACAATGTTTTAAGTTCTCCATCTGCCATTCCCTCTGCTTTTAAAACTTCTACTTGATTAGTAAGTTGATCATACAGGTTAGGTAATTGATTTAATCGCCAATCTGGAACATCGAGAGCAAGGAAAGATGGGATATGCTTTTCTGTCGATCGCTGAATAGTCGTATATTCTCTAATAGCTCTTTGCATGAAGTTCGGTTGAAATTCCGTTTTAAGATATTTCCGTAGCGTTATTCCCGCATCTTCCATTAAAAAACAATGTAGATCATCATTAATAGCAATCACGATAGGCACGCTGGCATGCAATTGATTTGCCAATAATTGGATGATTTTGGGTTCCATGAATATGGATGGCGGTGTTTGCTTTAAATAGATATTGCCTTTTGAGGTTGCAAATCGGATCACATTAGACCAAGGTGTTTCCTGAACAAATTCAGGTGATTGTTGTAAGGTACATCCTTTAGAGGCAAGACAGTCAGTTGCCCATTTGATAATATGATTACGATTTTTCATTTTGCTCCAGATGAATTTTTATTAATTCTTGTTACTAAAACAAAAGCTTGATTATTGTTATGTTGATCATTTGTATTTTCATTAAAAAAATGATTAATTATTTTTGTACTTTGATTTTGATTATTTGTTTCATCTGATGAATTTTTCTTACGAGTATTCATGAAATATCGCCTTATAATTTCGCTAACTTAATGGATCATTAATGCATATTCAAGTTATTTATCAATGAATGTTGATAAAATGACTGTAAAAATTATTTTTTTAAAGACAACCCTCGTCCAACAATAGTCAATGTTTCTTGTGCTATGCGAATGGGATCAAGTTTATTGCTATTATCGGGAAATTGATTTTCGATTAAGAGTAACGCCGTACCATGCACTGTTGCCCAAGCAGCGCGAGTTAACATATCTATTTCACCTGACATCAAACCAATTTGTATACTTCTTGCAACCTCTCCTTTCACAATTTCGGGCAATTCTAAAAGAAGTGCGACATCTAAAAATGCTGTATATTCAATGTCCTTTGAAACTTTCAATGGAATAGCAAGGAGACTGACGCATGGAATAGTATCCAACGATGGGATGGAAATATAACTAAATATAACTTATAATAACCGATAGGAAGCTTCAATGCACTACATGTTATTGATAAAGAAACAAGCGAAAAAGGTATTACAAAGCTTGGCTAGAACTGACCGTAATCGAATTGCTGAAAAAATAAATTTGCTGGGTGAGAATCCCGACAACCCAACATTAGATGTTAAACCGCTACAAGAAATGGCATATTTTCGATTACGTGTTGGAGAATGGCGCATTATCTTTGATAGAGATGACGAAGTAAAAATTATTGCGATTGAGAAAATCAAGCCACGTGGAGGTGCTTACAAATGAACTTACAATTTATTAAATCCATTGATGGAAAAACAGAGTATGTTTTACTGCCTGTTAACATCTACCATACATTGCGCAATGAAATCGAAGCCGCTTTAAAGAAAAAATATAGCAGCGAAGATTATGTACCTTTTGAATTAACCGATTATGTCGACAATCCTGTTGCGTTAGCGCGGATTAATGCTGGCATAACACAAGAAACATTAGCAAAACGCATGAATGTCACCCAGGCTTATATCAGCAAACTTGAAAGCCAAAGCAAAGTGACAGTCAAGGTTTTAAAAAAGATAAAGGCAGCACTCGAAACTAGCAAATAAAAATGTTTTTTTGAGCGTCATTTTTATCGCTTTCGTCTTTATCACTTTCCGCACAATCATAATAAAATACTAATGAGCAAATTATTCTTACGGGTATCCATGAAATATTTCCTTATAATCTAGCTAATTTTCTGAATTATTTTCATGGACAACTTATTCAAGCGTTTTCTATGGCGAGGTTGATCAGGGTGTGAATATCGAGGTATTATGCGGCCTTACAGAAAACATAATATTGTTGAGGAGGGCTTGATCATGCATCATAAAGTTAAATTAGATATTGAATATCCTGTTAGTAGGATTTCACTCAAAATTAAAAATGTATTCGAAACCAATGATACATTTATTTGCATTTCAGAAATATCATACGCTGACAAAACAACCCAAAAAAAATCACTCACTGACTGGGTTGAAATTATTAATGGAGATGAAAAATCAAAACCTGTAAAACATTACGTGTTTATTCCAGATGATATGCAGGAAAAAGAACTAAAAGATGTATTGCAGAAGCATAATATCAAAATCATTTTTTCTAAAGATGATATTGATGAGTTGCGCGGTTATAATCATTTGAAGTTAACAAAATCAGACTTGCTAAGTGGTGTGAAAAATAACATGCCGCAAGAAAGAAAATCATTTTTTCACAAGAATAAAACCAATCATATTTTATATGCAAAATACCTACCTCCGCTTAGTTTGTTGCCGAGCCCTTCACTATTAACTCATAAGCAAAATCCAAAGCCGTTGGTGTACGATCAAGAAAACGAAGTCTTTTATCGAGAAAAATTGCCCCATCCTTAAAACTCTTGGGAGCTGTAATAATTATGGGAGTGCAAATCATGTTATCTGGATGGTCTGTTGGCATGACAGGCTTCGTATTCGTTCACGAGGTTATCTTTACTGAACCCAAAACGTTTACCGCGAATTCTGGTTAAGCAATTAAGCAAGACTGTTGTCATGCCAGCCGCGCGTTTTTTGCGCGAGGTGGCATCCAGAGATCTAAAATA
>CAZKUQ010000146.1:0-4645 GCA_964555965.1 uncultured Coxiellaceae bacterium | reverse complement strand
GATATTTTAAGTAACATTCAATTTTTTGAATAATTGATTAGATGATGTTATAGATTCGTGCGATAAAATCCTAGATGCCAGCTTTCGTTGGCATGACAGGTAATAATTAATTCAACAAAGCATCATCTCCGCGGAGGAAAGGATCTCACTAACATATCACTTCACCAAACTTAAAAATTCAGATCTTGTTCTTGAATCTTCACGCAATGATCCGAGCATGACAGAAGTTGTCATCACTGAATTTTGTTTTTCGACACCACGCATCATCATGCAAAGATGTTGTGCTTCGATAATGACGCCCACACCTTTTGCATTCGTGATATCAAACATGGTCTTAGCAATTTCTTTGGTAAGATTTTCTTGCACTTGCAAACGACGCGCGTGCATGTCAACCAGGCGAGCAACTTTTGATAATCCAATAATTTTGCCATTCGGCATATAGGCCACGTGACATTTACCAATAAATGGCAAAAGATGGTGTTCGCATAAAGAATATAATTCAATATTTTTGACGATAATCATTTCGTCGTTATCGGATTGGAACAATGCACCATTGACAATTTTATCTGCAGATTGTTGATAGCCTTGAGTTAAAAATTCCATAGCTTTTGCGGCACGTTTTGGTGTGTCACGTAACCCTTCGCGATTAGGGTCCTCACCTAACTTTTCAATAATTTTTTTAAAATATTCTTGCATAAATTCACCCTAACCCGGCGGCCAAGTCATTTGTCTGCCGCCTAAAAGATGTAAATGAATATGAAATACGGTTTGCCCAGCACCGGGATTACAATTAAAAACGATACGATATCCATCAGATGCGATATTTAATTGTTTAGCTAACATGGTGGCTGATTTAACCATATGACCAATAATATCGCCGTCCTCATCATGTAAGTCATTTAAGGTGGCTATATGTTTTTGTGGAATAATAAGCTTATGATGCGGTGCTTGAGGATTAATATCTTCGAAAGCAACGATATGATCGTCACGATAAATAATTTTCGCCGGTATTTGGCCTTGCGCAATTTTGCAAAATAAGCAATCCATCGGGTGCTCTCCAAGTATTTTAGAACCGTAGTGTAAAAGATTGTTCTCTCACTTGCAAAATTGCTAATCGAAAGTACACTAGCGACAGTCAAATATGTTTATTCAAAGAGGAAATATTCATGGGCTTAGAACATCTTTCGGCTGGTAAACAGGTACCAGATGATATTAACGTGGTAATTGAAATCCCATCCAACAATAATCCAATCAAATATGAAGTTGATAAAGATAGCGGGATGGTAATGGTTGATCGATTTTTAGGAACAGCAATGTTTTATCCCTGCGAATATGGTTTTGTTCCGCATACGTTGTCTGAAGACGGCGATCCAGTTGATGTATTAGTGGTGTCACCTTACTCGCTTATTCCTGGTTCAGTGATTCGTTGCCGACCAGTGGGTATGCTACGTATGACCGATGAATCTGGTAAAGATGCCAAGATTTTAGCGGTTCCAATCAATAAACTGACACCACGTTATCAGCATGTTCAGAAACCAGAAGACTTAGGCAAAGAATTAATCGCTGCTATCGAGCATTTCTTTAAACATTATAAAGATCTCGAGCCAGACAAATGGGTGAAGGTCGATGGTTGGGAGCCAGTTGAGTCGGCACGGCAAGAGATTCTGGCGAGTATTGAGCGGTATCAAAATAAAGCTGTTGCGTAGAATCATTCGTCACCCCTTAGCTTATGTCATCTCCGCGAAAGCGGGGATCTCTGCTTGTGTCATCCTCGCGAAAGCGGGGGTCTCTATAGTATTCATAAAGATTCCCGCTTGCGCGGGAATGACAAAGCGATGCGGGAATGACATATCCTGAAACAGAAAAGCAAAAGGGGCAACTTAATCGTTAAGCTGCCCCTTTTTGCCTACCCTAGGCTTCCAGGCCAAATCTGCCAAGTCCTTAGCAGAGACATCCATGGTTGATGCATCTGTGTCCTTGATGCCTGTCCCTAACCTCATCCCTGAACAACTTCTAGATTAACAAAACATTTTTTCCTCACTCAATGTTTTTATTAAAGGATTTAAGAAGTCTAAAAAAAAGTTTATATAAAAAATAATACTATTCAAATAGATATATTAAAATGATGGCTTTATTATGGGAAATATCTCAAAGAGATGATGGTAAATTGCTTACAAGAATAATATCTAATGTCTGAATGAAGCTTGATAGTTGCTTTATTTTTTACCAGATTTGCCGAACAAATTTTCTACAGTAAAACCAAGATAGATCCCAACGATGGCAGCACCAAAAATAATAACACCAATATAAATGGGAAGCAGCCCTAAAATAAGCAAATGCTTCTTAACATTGGCATGTTGCGAATATTGAATAATCGAAGAAATAGACGCATGAAATGAGTTGTCGCGAACCAACATGTAATAAGACACTGAAAGCGCTATGGCTAGCGCGATAATAATGCTTAAACGAATGTTAATTATTTTATACAACATAAAAAATGATTCGGAAGTTAAATAATAATTATTTCAGGTTACGTTGAGATAATTCTATATAAGTTTACTTAAGGGATGATTAAAGAAGTCTATTATTTAATGTTTGCCAGTGGTTGCCCTATTAAAATGTGTGTGTTGATGAGCGAGGAGGAAGATAAGTTAATTTTATTTTTTTCAAATAACAAAATCACAGTTGATCCCAATTTAAAATAACCTAACTCGTCGCCTTTATTATATTGCGGTGAAGTAGAAAATATATTAGTGACAACTGACTTATTGCGAATAGGTTTTTTCATCCAGTTCATTTTGATACTGCCAACAATCAATGCGCCCACCATAATCACAGCAACTTTTCCGGCAGCCGTGTCGAATAAAGCAATAAAACGTTCATTGCGGCTATAAAGTTTCGGAATAATTTCAGATGTCATGCGATTAACAGCAAACAATTTTCCGGGGACATAAATCGTTTTAGTTAATCGGCCAATGAGCGGCATATGAACACGATGATAATTATGTGGTGCAAGATAAATCGTCGCAAAATTACCGTCGACAAATGTTTGCGCTGCTTCAAGATCATGACCAAATAATGTTTCTAAATCAAAATAAAAATTTTTTGCTTGCAACAATTGGTTTTGCTTTATCATACCAATCTGTGCAATTGTACCGTCAGCAGGTGAAATAATTTCTCGAGTGGAAGAGTGATCAATTGGACGCGCATCCGGTTTTAATCGACGAATAAAAAAATCGTTAAATGAGGCAAATTCAGCGGGATTTTTTATTAAAGTTTCCGACAAATTAATATGATAAGTACGCATAAATTGCTTGATTAAAAAATCTTTCAACCATGGCGTCTTCGCATCAGCCAATTTTCCGGCTAACTCAGATAATAAATGCTGAGGCAGCAAATATTGTAAATAAGAAAATATTTTCATACGCAAGTTCCGGTTAAGTGATTCAGCGAGAATGTTGTCATGCCAGCCGCGCGTTTTTTGCGCGAGGTGGCATCCAAAACTCTAGAATAATACTGAATATAACTAAAAAACCGGATGCCAGCTTTCGCTGGCATGACAAGTTTTTTTAGTCGAAATTCGTGATTCATGATTGTTTTGATAATACTTGCATACTTTGCTTAAACACATTAATAAATTCATCTGGCGTCATGCCAAATTTAAATAATCCGGACCATTGACCACGTGGATTAACTAAAATAATAGATGAAGTATGTTGTAATTGATAGTTTTTTCCTGTTGATTCTTTTGCAGAATAAATCCCAAATTCACCTTGTAATTTACGCAGTTCAGCATATTTTCCAGTAACACCAACAAAATCTGGATGAAATGATTTGGTATATTTTGCTAATGCATCGGCTGAATCACGTTCGGGATCGAGTGACACCAGCACGACTTGTAAGTTGGGATAAGTTGGCTGCAAGTTTACATAAGCACGTTTTAACATATCAAATGTGGTTGGACAGACATTAGAGCAGTGAGTAAATCCAAAAAAAACAAGTGTCCAGTGGTCACGAAAATTTTTTTCAGTAAAAATAGCATTATTTTCGGTGACTAACTGAAAAGGTTTGATATCGCGCGGCTCAGGAAAAATCAACACATTATCAGATGATAAAGTAGGAGCAGTTGCTTGATGTGTCATACGAAAAACAAATAATGAGGTGATAAGCGCTGCGCAAATAAATACGACAAAGAAAATAATTTTATTGGTTGAAACAATGGAATTATTTTGCATAATTAATTCACCATTAAGTAATGATCAAGCAAAATCACAAGAAATAAACCGGTTAAATATACTAATGAATAGTGGAATGTCTTCAGTGCAATACCATTATCTTGTGCGGCAAATTGTAATTTGAGCGCATAAGTAATTAAACCAATATCGAGTATCGCAACAGTCACCAAATAAACATCGCCGCTCATGCCAATCGCATATGGCATTAAGCTGCAAGCAATTGTTAGCAGACTATAAAAAACAATATTAATTTTGGTGAAAGGAATGCCATGCGTGATGGGAAGCATGGGAAAACCAGATTGTTTGTATTCATGATATCGATGTAAACAAAGCGCCCAAAAATGTGCGGGTGTCCACGTGAAAATGATGAGTACCAACAACCAGCCTTGCGGATCAAGACTGCCGGTGAC
>CAZKUQ010000145.1:0-4705 GCA_964555965.1 uncultured Coxiellaceae bacterium | reverse complement strand
GTCGACAAGAAGGAAAGCGTCAAGGTCGAACAGGTCGACACCAATCTGGGGTCGCACACGCTCATCACCTGCACGCGGTGCGGTGTGAAGTTCTGGCGCCGCCGCCAGGTCGCCGCCTGAGACTGCACAGGCATTTGTACATTGAATTTGGAGGAGTGGTTTGAACCCACCAGGATGCGGGCACCTGAATATTGCCCGCCCATCCCTTGGTTATTTATTTGTTAGATATTCGAGGCGTGAGTAAATATATCTGATATGGACAGATTTTTTGCGATGTTATATAGTTAGCACCGCACATTTGTTACATTATTATCACTTGGGGGTGTAGCTCAGCTGGTTAGAGCGTCTCACTGTCACTGAGAAGGTCGAGGGTCCGAGTCCCTTCACTCCCGCCAAGATGCAAACCCGGGCGTAACATCCTGTTTTTGTTTTGTGTATACAAATTCCTCATAGCAGCATTTCATAATTGCTCACCTGTAACCTACCCAATACTTCTTTCCCCTCTTCAAAATCCATGAACCGCGGCTGAAAATCATAATCAATTTTAATTGGCTTAAATTCAATTTTTTTGGCCTGATCGTTTTCCCAGGTAATTTTTATAACTGCACCCAGTTGAGTTTGCCATGACCAATCTTGGTCAAAAATTAAATTACCTAATGAATAAAAAATATATTTTCCCTTGTATTTTTCCATTCGTTGCACCACGTGCGGATGATGACCAATCACTAGATCGGCACCGTAATCAATAGCGGTATGCGCAAAATTAGATTGCGTTGCACTAATATTTTCGGTATATTCCGCGCCATTATGCATCGATACAATAATCACATCAACGCCCAAACCTTGTACTTCCAGAATATCCGCGATCAGTTTATTCGCATCCAAATTAAAATCATACGAATAGCACAAAAACGCAAACTGTAGCCCGTTCACCTCTCGAATATCCCAGTGCTCCAGGCAATAAGCAATTCCATTATCTGCCAAGTGTTGTTTGGTATAATCTACCCCAGTTTGACCGGCATTATAAATATGGTTATTAGCCAATGACACAATATCAATACCGGCTGACTGTAGCCCGGCTAGCATAAGCGGATTAACTTTAAATGACATGGCCTCATCCGATACATCCCACGGCCCATACTTCTGAAACGGTGCCTCCAAATTAACAAAGGCTAAGTCGTTCTGTTTGAATTCATCAGCCATGTTTATAAACGGCGCAACCATATTTCCAGTGTTGGTGGTGGCCCGCGCAACATAGCGCGACAACATAACATCACCAGCGAAAATAGTTTTGGTTATAATTGACGCTTTGGCCGTGGTGGTAAATGATTGAGCAATTGACCACCTGCCTTTAGTGTGCGCGTCCTGCCAAGCTTGCACCTTAATATAGTACTTGGTTTCTGGATACAAATACGCTACCGTCAGCGATGTCTGCCGAGTGTTTTGTATAGCTAAAGTATTTCCAAATGTATCTTTCAACCACACTGTATATTGTAGATCCGAACCAGCTGGCGCTGACCAATTCACCGTCACTTGGTCGTGGGTGATCTCTGAAAAATTCACATCCCGAATTTTTTTGATGATCGGTGAACTGTCAGCCAACAACGACGCAGGTATTAGTAGGCCTAGCATTATAAACACCATGCCATATATTCTCATATGACAATTATTATTTCTCTAAACTAACTGGCCCCAAGTTTTTAGCTGTTATCTTCACCATCATCACTATCATCATTTATATCATCTTCCCCATCATTGTCATGATCTTCAATCTCTCCCGGGTTTTCATCCAAATCATCTACCTCATCGTTATCGTCATCTACATCTTCTTCGTCAACCTCGCCGTCATTATCATGATCTAACTCTTGACCCTCTACTTCATCTACATCATCAATTGCATCGTTATCATCATCCGTATCTTTGACATCTTTTTTTCCATCATTATCATGATTATCCTGATATTGTTTTTTCTCCACGTAATCAGGAAAACCATCGGTGTCCTCATCCGTCTCGCTCTCTAAAACATTTTCTTCACTATCATTTTTATCTTTCATTGCATCGTTATCCGAATCATAGCGATATTTATTTTTTTCCACTCTATCATAAACGCCGTCATTGTCATCATCAACATCTAAACGATTAAGAATTCCATCATTATCGTGATCATGTTTATATTGGTCCTCAGAATCTTTTACACCATCATGATCGCTGTCCTTGGCTATGACAGTGGCTGGCATTGTCATGGTCATTAATACTCCAATTACCATCATTAATAAATATTTCTTATTCATAGATTTTCTTTAATGATAAATTTAGTTAAGTATAACACAAACTACTTTAATAAAAAAAGTTTGCTATTACTCCCATTTTTGTAGTACCCTTAGATTAGTACTAAATTATGAATAAAATTGCAGTATATATGTCGACAAAAACTATTGGTTTAGTGTTTTTTTCACTAATGTTCTTTTTTGGATCTACCGCTGTTGTAAATGCCGAAACACTGACTGTAACTACCATGGCAGATAGTTATGATCAAACATGTGACGCTGATTGTTCTCTACGTGATGCTGCCTATTGGTTCAACGTGCATGATAACTCTGAAACTATCATTATACTCCCCGAAGGAACATTTTCTATTGAACGATATGAAGTCGATCCAGATTATGAAAAATATGAAGGCACGGGAGATATCGACTTCAAAAACACTTCATCAAAAAAAAGAAGTTTAATTTTAGCGGGCCAAGGGAGCGAAGAAACTATTTTAGATGGTGGTGATGTTTCTGGCGTATTACAAATTGATGGTGTAACGTCTACAATTTCTAATCTTAGTATTATTAATGGATCAGCTCAAGAATCAGATGGTTATTATTGGGATGGTGAAATGGAACGAAAAAATACATTTGGAGGGGCTATGATGATAACTAATGCAAAAGTCACTATTACTAATTGCCTATTCTTTTCGAATAATGCCTTAACGAGCGGTGGAGCGATTTACGGAGAATATTATACTCTAGCAGTTAATAATTCAGTATTTCAAGAAAATCATGCCAATAACGGTGGGGCAATATCTGTCGGTGAAGGATATCGCAGACGCGATGCCTATGAACAAAATAACAAGTTAACTATTTCTAATAGTGTTTTTGAAAATAATTCAGCTGAAACCGACGGCGGTGCTATTAGTGGTTTTGGGGATTTTCGATTATATATTATAGATTCTACCTTTATGGAAAATTCAGCAATGAGGAATGGTGGGGCGATAGAAAATTGGGCTGATTGTTATAGTTTTAAGAAGTATGATTTTAAAGTTATCCGCAGTAATTTTGATAATAATTCGGCTATGTATGGTGGAGCAATCGCCTATTCTTCTGCCCAAGATGAGCACTATACGATGTATATTACTCAATCCAATTTCACTAATAACACTGCGTTATATGGAGGGGCTCTTTATAGCACCAACGACTTTGGACAACCGGTAGGCTATATAAATAAAAGTTTGTTCGCAGACAACAACGCTACTATAAATGGTGGGGCAATATATCAAACCGGTAATGCCATTCTCAACATAACCAACGTCACTATGAGTGGAAATAATGCCAGTAATTACGGAGCGGCTTTATATAATGGAAAATACAGCAAGTACTTTATTTCATTTTCTACAATTACAGCCAATGCATCCGAAGCCATTGCGAACCATAGATTAGCTAAATTTACTAAATTGAAGGGCAGTATTATTTCTAACAATACATTAGATGGCTCTTCTGACACTACTACAAACTGCTTTTCAGCCAAGAGTAATATGCTTTCCATGGGTTATAATGTAATCGATAGTGAAACAAGTTGTTCCGGTTTAGTTAAAACTGCAACGGATGTATTTGGTTCAGCTGACCTTTTAGAATTAAGTGATAATGGCGGCCCAACCCAAACTCATGCACTATTAACTAATTCATTAGCTACTGATTTAATTCCGGAAAAAGCTTGTACCGACGTAAGTGATAATAGTATTATAACAACCGATCAACGTAAACAAGTGCGACCTTATAATGACAGATGTGATGCTGGGGCTTATGAATTAACTCAGGAATCTAATAATTAATATAATTGATCTATGCCAAAATCAATAATTGGTAAATGGGCAGTGGGATTGAATGCGATTTTTTTACTACTGATTACAGTTTTCTTGGTTTGTATGTTTTTGGGCTTTGTCACGTTTGATAATGGTCATTGGTGGGATATTACAGTTGGCATTTCTGTTCCATTAGTGCTTAGTGCTTTTATCACTGGAATAATCGCATTTACCAGATATAAAGATAAATCTATTTTGGTCTATCTATCACTATTTATTGATTCAGCTGCGATTATTTTTCTTTTATTACACAGTTTATTTATTAGCGATTAAAGCGGAGCCCCAGGTGTCATTGCCACTAATCTGCAACTGATAATACTAACAAATAAATAAAGGCGAAAGGGTAATATTCATATTTTATACTTGCTTAAAAAAAGTTAATGTGTTTAAATTTGCCAGTCATGAACAAAAAATACAAAATTATTGCCGTTTGGTGCGCTCCTCGTCCTTTTATTCTGGCTCAACATAACGCTATACTCAAACGGGCCAAACGTATATACAAGTTACTCTATCAACAACGATTACAACGAATATAATGTAAATAAATGTGTGGGGCGGGAGGCTAGCTAGAATATAGCGTAG
>CAZKUQ010000144.1:2440-4746 GCA_964555965.1 uncultured Coxiellaceae bacterium | reverse complement strand
CCCCCGGCTCAACGGGAATGAAGCGATCTTCTCAACCTAGCGATTTCTTTCCTTCAGCTATGATTGAACGCTTTTACCGACCCAGTGCGGATACCAATGCAGATACTCTACACTCTAATCCACTAATAACGATAAAAGAAGCTATGGTGGCTGCCCATAAAGAAACCCTTGCAGCAGCAAAGAATGGCACACAAGAAAAGATACGTTGCGCTTTAACTACATGGCTACTAATAGAAGAACTAAACCAAAAACCTGCCGTATCATTCCGTGCTGATTCTGTAGCACAATCTGCCTATACAACATTTGCGCAACTACCGGCAGAGAGAGAAACTTCAGAGTTATTAGAGAAAATAAGCACAGCTATGCAATCAGACGCTCCCGACTTACTTACACTCGCTCAAGAAGTTACTGCTAAAAAAATGTTATACAAAAACAGTATGTTTGAACAATTAGATGAGCTAATACAGCTGCTGCAAACGCGCTTCTCACCTACACCACCAGCCATGGCTACGATGTTAGCCTCTTGAACAGAGGGGGGGGAACAACTGTCGCGGGAGAGAGACACAAGCTTCTGTTGATTCACGGGATTTTAAGGTTAAAGATCCCCATACAAGCTATGCTTTGAACCCCTGACAGTTGTATCCAATGGCAACAGTAACTCACGAGCCCGCATCACAACAACATCTAATAGCTCTGCAAGCTGATTAAAAACAATACCCCTGGCTGTAACTGAATAAACACTTTTCATGCTTTCAACCTCTTCCTGTAATGTACCTAAACTAGGTAAATCAGATACTTTCCGTAAGCGATTTAATAACTCATTTACATCAGCCCTGGGAATAACATTCGACTCTTTAGCTAAAACTCGACCAGCACGTTGTGTGGCACTCCAAAACAGTGCTGTTATTACCCCCATGCCTGCCACACTTTTTGATTCTTGATAAGCTAATGCTTTTTCTGCCCATGTCCGCAGTACATCCACGATATTAGATATATCACCAAAACTGATTTGATATAGCGCGCCCTGATAAGCCGCATTTAACTTAGCGTGCGCTATATCTGTGCTTTCTTGAGAAAATACTGGCGCAGCCTCCTCCCTCCCAAACACGGCTAAAGCAGCAAGAAATACCTTATGTAACCCTAAGGCCCGAATACGTTGTATTTCTTCCAAGGTTATATCAATCTCATTATCCTTTAATTGTTGCTGTAACCAATGTGCCGTTTCTATGTCATGTCTCATATCTGTGAGATCTTGGACATACTGTGCAGTACAAAATGGCTGAGCAAAACAAAGGGCAGTATCATCAAAATCATTGCGCACCCTGTATGCTTCTGTTAACGCAACCCCCATGGTTTTTTCAGCTTGCGCAGGCAATCGCCTATCCTTTCGTATCATCAGCTCATGAAAATAAGCATTCGCTATTCTGAAAGCAGCTTTTTGCGTGCTAGACAATAACTTCGCGTGAAGTTGCTCTAGTTGCACAAGCGTTTTTTCAGTAATAGGATGCGCTTCCTCTACGTGTATAATATAGTTGTATTTCTGTTTAGTAATAACAGACCTGGCTGGATCTAAGGTGCTAGCTAAATATTGATAATACAGTAATAACTCCTGAAACTCGTCTTCTCTACTTATCCCCTCGTCTAATCCCGCTGCTATTAATGTATTTTTGAGTACTTGTTTAAACTCCATACCAAGTTGGTAAAGATTTTTTTGCGGAATCTCACCGCACATCACCGCGCTCTGGAATTCCTGAATTTGTCTAACATGCTCAATGAAGTTTACTTTTAACATCTGTTGAATAGGCCGCAATATTTTGGGAACGGCCACTTCTTCAGCTACTTTCTTCCCTAATACCCAATTTATACTGCACATCATACTTAATGTGCGCAATAACATAGTATTCGCTGCGATAATAGGGTGATCAAATTGCAACCGAGGACCGCTAACTGTCGCATCACGAATAATGGCAAAACCAGTAGGATAACGAGCACAAGAGAGATCCTGGTCAGCATGGGAAATTACTCCTTGCAGAAAATCGTTATAAATAATAATAAGATCCTTGAGTTCAGAATATTGCTCTTGCTTTGTATAAGTTATTAATAAATCTAAATATAGGGCCGGCTGTGTAAATAGAGGTCTACTCTGTGAAGAAACAGCGCTCCCCGATGCGGCATTTAGCTGGTCTCTGTCATGCATAACCTCTTGCCTCGCTGTGTGTTCATAATTCTTACGTAAATTAATTAAGTATAGATGATATAGCAAAAAACGGCCTATATCTGCCAACCTCCGAATTGCCTCAAAATAA
>CAZKUQ010000144.1:0-2430 GCA_964555965.1 uncultured Coxiellaceae bacterium | reverse complement strand
TATATGAATAATAAAGGGTTTTTTAAGTAAGGATCTCTGTACGGTACAAAAATCGAGGGATGAAGAAATAACTCGCTGATTTTAAACAAAAAACCTAGAATCTCGTATTTTCTGACGATATGAGAAGGTTATATGGATATCACCAGCGAGTTGAGCAAGAGCTTAAAGCAACATCTTTCTTGGAACAAGTGCAGAATCGACTGTTTTGCAAAAATGATTGTGGCATTACTGACCGTTAAAACGGTGAAATTAACGGAATGGGCGCAAGTGTTTCTAACCGAAGCAAACCCAGATTCCGCCTACATGCGCATCAAGCGATTTTTTCGTCACTTTGATCTTGATGGCGATATGCTAGCAAAATTTATATTTAATTTATTTGGTTTTTCAAACGGACGGTGGCATCTGACTCTAGACAGAACAAATTGGGAGTTTGGTTGTTTTAAAATTAACTTTCTGGTGTTAGCGGTTGTGTATAAAGGGATTGCTGTTCCAATAATGTGGACATTGTTGGACAAAAAAGGAAACTCAAATTGCAAGGAACGAAAGACGCTGATCAACCGATTTATTTCTTGTTTTGGCAGAGAGGTAATCGTTGGTATTTTGGCGGATAGAGAATTTGTAGGAAAGCAATGGTTTAGATATTTGGTTAAGCATAAAATACCCTTTTTTATAAGGATAAAATGGAATTTTTTGGTAACGAACAAGCAAGGTAGGCAAGTGAATGCTTGGCAATTATTTACTGGCTTAATGAAAGGCGAAAGTCGCATATTGCAAGGAAAAAGAAAAGTATTTGGATTGAAATTTAATCTTGTCGGACTTCGCTGTGAAGATGGTGATTTTTTAATTGTCGCCACGACTGAGTCAGCAGATAACGCGTTAGAAATCTACAGCTACCGCTGGGAAATTGAAACGCTGTTCGGTTGCCTGAAAACACGCGGCTTCAATTTGGAAGATACACATATTACAAGGTTAGACAGACTTGGAAAATTAATGGCGGTATTAGCAGTCGCATTTTGTTGGGCGCATAAAATTGGTGAATGGCAAAATGAAATTAAACCAATAAAAATTAAAAAACACGGACGTAAGGCGATGAGTTTCTTTCGCAGCGGCGTGAATGTTTTAAGACGTATTCTATGTGGGAAAGTGCCATCAAAGACGGAGATAAGACGTATCGTGCAAATATTATTTGCTCCACCGGCGGGTATTTTGATGGCTAGGTTGGGCGTTGTTGCGCAAATCAAGACGTTGAAAGCATTGGCGATTTGAGATTAAAAGTTATTTTTCTAGTATGATTTTTTCAGATTTTGGCATACCAAGATGAGTCATTTTGTTAAGGATATTAGCCATTATTTTGGCTTCTGCTTGTTGATTATAATAACCTCGCCCACGAAGCGTACCACCCAGAATGGTTTTTAGACGAAACATATGTGTTTCAACCAACGAACGGCGATGATGGTCTGACGTTTTTTTCCACGCGATACGACCACCGGCCTCTCTAATCTCTTCAAGCAGTTCATTTCTAAGTACCTGCCCAGGAGATGGATTTTTCCTGACGGCGGTTGTACCGCTGCGCACCGGTATTGATGGCGTTCCGCCAGATTGCGCAATAGCATCAAATCCTTGTTTAAACGAGTAAGCACCGTCTGCATATATCTTGCCAATATTTTTTTGTGTTGATAATAGCGTTGGCAAAACAGTGCAATCATGTACAGTTGCTTCTGTTAATTCAATCGCTGTGACCTCATGTGTTGCTGGGTCAACAGAAACATGGTATTTGCGCCATGTTCTTCTTTTTTGTTTGCCATGTGTACGCATCTTCCATTCGCCCTCGCCAAAAATCTTTAATCCTGTTGAATCAATCACAAGGTCGGTGGGGTTTTTTCCCGCATTTTTCAGCGTATTCAGCTGAATATTTAGCTCACCCGCTCGACGACTTAATCTGGAGTAATGTGAAACCTGTAGATTTAATCCAAGCATAAAAACTAACCCTTCAAGAAAACCTTGCGTTGCTCTTAGGGGCAAGCGAAATAATGTGCGAATGGTGAGGGCTAATTCAATATAGGCATCACTGTAGAGACATACGCGACCACGCTTTTTATTTTTCTGGGGCTTTTGATACCAGCTTTTGATGGCATCTTCTGAAAACCAGATCGTTAAATTGCCGCGGTTAATTAAACTTCGGTTGTAATCCTTCCAATTCCTTACACGATACGTTATCTTCTTTGCCATGAGCGGGGGCTTCCTTGTTTGACTGAACTTTTCGCAAAGCCAATCTTACAAAAAGTCTCCGCTTATTTCTATCTCATTCATTTTCCTAATGATTTACGCAACAACGCCGCTAGGTTGGCGTAACCCTATGATTTTTTGTACCGTACAGAGTGTAAATCTGCTTAATCATCCCGCTTTTCCATTGAAAACCCCTAAAATGAA
>CAZKUQ010000143.1:0-4766 GCA_964555965.1 uncultured Coxiellaceae bacterium | reverse complement strand
GTAACGCAGATTTATTTTCTTTCCAATTTAAATCATATTTAGCGACTAAATGCCAGAATTTATCTGAATGATTTAACTGTTTGGTGTGACATAATTCATGAATGTAAGAGGTATGCTTGGCACTGAACGCTTAAGAATCTTTTTTATCAGATCACTTCAATATATACTGTGGGTACAGGTGACTTAGTATTGCTCAGCATAGCTGACTCCTTGTCATTTGTTAATCAACGACAATACGCAATTATACGATTATATTAGCTAGCGCGACGAAAAAATTTGTCGATGCGGTAACTTGATTTATACTGCGCTGAAAACTGATGCTTCACAGCTGGGAATTACCCCAAATCTTTTGGAGAATGTATGGAGCATATCGTTATTGGTATATGTACTTTCAATAGAGAGGCTTGCTTAAAAACGCTACTGTTAAGCATAGCTGAGCTTAGTGTCCCTGAAAATGTCATCATCTCCGTATTGGTTGTTAATAACAATATGGCAGATGTAGAGGAACTTTCTGATTTAATAGCAACTCTGTCAATGCCATTCTCTTTAAAGCTGGTTCATGAATCCACTGTTGGAATAGCTTCGGCGAGGAATCGCGCGTTAAGCGAAGCATTAATCTTAGGCGCCGATGCACTGGCTTTCACCGACGACGATTGTATTGTGCCCACACATTGGTTTATCAGCCTTTATCGAGCTTATATTAAATACGGGCGTTACATGGTAACCGGTCCGCGTCATTATATATTTCCACTTACTCCACGCAAACTATCGGCCTTATTGATACAAGAAAGCAAAATGTTGTTAGCTGTCGATACACAAAATGGCTCACATGTTACTATAGCTGCCACCAATAATGTGTTGTTCAACTTAGCTCTTGTCCAACAACATAATCTTTGGTTTGATTTGGATTTTAATCAATGCGGGGGCGAAGACACGATGTTTTTTATTTCCCTTTACGAAAAAACCAAACTCCCAGGAGTATTTATCAAAGATGCCTATGTTTATGAAACATTACATAACAATAGAATATCTATAAGATGGGTTTTAACACGTTATCTATCTCAAGGTTTTCTGCTAGCACAGTTTAGTCAGAAAATGCCACATGCAATACATGTACAAAACGTCACGATGAAAAAGGCGCCTATTAAATTCGGCCTAAAAATTTTAAAATGCTGCCTAAGAGCAATCACAGTGTTAGGGGGCATTGGCTTAGACGTGGCAGGTTTTATAATAAAGTATGGCGCTTTTTTTTTGGCTCGACTTTCCAACAAAAAATACGACATTTATTCTATAAAAATCTACAAATAATGGTGAATGTTTAGATTGTTAACAAGTCGATTTTTATCTTAAAGGGAAGTTATATGATAAACAGCAATTTGCCGATAATTAGCATTGTTATGGCAACTTATAACAGATCGAATATTATTAGCTACGCTATTGAGAGTGTGTTAAGTCAAACTATTACTAACTGGGAGTTGATTATAGTAGGTGATGGTTGTACCGATGAAACAGAACAAGTCATCAATACCTTTCAAGATCAAAGAATAATTTTTTATAATTTACCGACTAATCACGGAGAGCAATCGGTACCCAATAATTTTGGCATGAAAAAAGCAACTGGTAAGTATTTGGCTTTTTTAGGGCATGATGATATGTGGTTTCCTCACCATTTGGAAAATGCGCTAGCCACCCTGAATGAAGATACAGATGTGAAAATGGTGTGTTGTCCTACGATATTTATACCTAACAATGGAAAGATCAAGGTTCTAGGTTTTTTTAAAAACTCACTTTTACCAGCTCGAGAATATATGCCAACATCTTCGTGGGTTATGTTAACAGATTTTGCACGAGCAGTGGGTGATTGGAAAAGCGCATGGACATTGAAAATGACACCACAAGATCAGTGGTTAAAGCGCGCCATCTCAATGACTAGGATTACTGTAACAAATAAAATTGGGCTTGTAAAAATAACTTCGGCGGATCGTAAAAATAGTTATTCATGCTCTAGCAATATAGAACACGAATACTATAAAACTATTATGTTAGAAGATATAAAATTTTGCGAAAAATCGATCATAAATCATTTTTCCTGCAAAGAAACACATTATCGATTGTCTCGTTACGCTTTAGCTGAAGCTACCTATTTTCAATTATTTCGCGCTGTTTTACTTAAATCGATAAAATTAATATTAACTTTATTCCGAATTGATCAAGACCAACTTTTTTTAATAAGAAAAAATGTAAGAAAGGGGGCAGTCATTAATGGCTTTAGAAAAACACGAGGATTAAAAGAGATAATTAACCCAAGTAAAAGTGCCGATGTGATTTAAGAAAAAAATCACCCATTTCAGAATGGTTATTTTCAGAAATCGAGGTAATAATGGAGCTTAAAAAGGAAAAGATAGTAATAGAACCAATAAAAGCTATTCCTACAGTTACTGTGACAGGAAAAAGGCTGCAAACAGTTATTGATGGCGTCAAAATTCAGCAACAAGTAACCCAACAAGACGATCGGGGAACACTGACGGAAATTTATAGCCCTTTTTGGGCTTTTGATACTATTCCATTAGTTTATATTTATACGGTTTCAGTTCATCCAGCTAAAATAAAAGGATGGGCAGTACATTCTGTACAAACAGATCGATATTTTTTTTATACCGGATCAGCAAAACTTGTCCTCTATGATAGTAGGCCAGAATCTTCTACTTACGGTATGATTAATGAATTTTATTTTAGTGAAACAAATCGATCCATTGTTCTCGTCCCTCCTCATATTTATCATGCTGTACAAAATGTTGGAACTAAAGAGGTTCTACTTTTAAATTTCCCAAGTCATGCTTATAAACATGATGATCCTGATAAATATATATTACCGTTAGACAATAATCTGATTCCTTACCAATGGAACTCAAATTTGGGATATTGATTTGATGCAATCACTTCCTTCTATGAACCTTAAAATTAAGTATATCAATGAAGGATTATTTACAAAATTAATCGTTCATTTAATCCCGTCTGAACGAAAACATTTTTATAGACTCATCTATTATTCCCTGTTAATCGGAACACTAGAAGTGTTTGGTTTGTTTGTCATCTTGCCATTTGTGAAAACGGTACAAAACCCTTCGTTTATCGTTAATAACTTAAAAACGATGGGCATCAGTGTACACTATAATCATTTATCATTAATTATTATGAGTGGTGTAGTGCTTTTAATGATTTACATCATTAAAAATGGGATCAGCCTGATCCATATATTTTATAGCCATCAATTTTCAGGCAATGTACATACAAGACTTTCTCAATCGCTGTTGTTTAATTATCTTAATACTGCTTATGAAACATTTATAAAGACTAATGCCGCAGATTTTCAGCTGGCCATGACGCAGTATACAACGGTGTATCGAGATACCTTGGTTAGTTTTTTACTGTATATTTCAGATATTTCGCTATTGATAATCATTGTAGCTCTTTTATTAATAATAAATTATCAAATAACGCTTATCGTAATGGGGGCGTTTTTTTTAAGTTTGTTTTTTATGTTGAAATATTTATCTCTAAAGAGTACGGCTATTGGAATTTTAAATAAAAAACAACTGTCTATTACAAATAAATTAACTTATGACGCACTGTTTAATATAAAAATTGTTAAATTGTTTTTCATGGGTAAAATGATCGAAAAAAACTACCATAAGGAAGTTGTTGTTCTTAACGAAATAAATTCAAAATACAAACTATATGCTTATGTGCCACGTTATTTAGTAGAAATTTTTAGTTTTTTCATGATTGTTGTAGGTGTTGCACTAGGGATTTATTTCGAGAAAAGTATCGATAAATTATTGCCAACAATCTCTTTGTTTATGTTAGCCATTCTAAAGATTTCTCAAATTTTGATGAGAATGAGCAGCGTCATCAACACCATGAAATACAATGAAGCAATCATCGATGCTTTTAATTCTCAAGAAAAAAATCATCTAGAAAATCATCCTGTAGAATCTATTGACTTTAAATGTAATATTTGTTTTAAGGATGTTGCTTTTGTTTATCGTGATGGCCAAGAAATTTTTAGGAACATCAATTGTCTGATTAATAAAGGTGATAAGATCGGCATAATGGGTGCAAGTGGAGTAGGAAAATCTACGTTATTAGATGTGCTGATGGGTTTTTTAACGCCAACCTCAGGTGGATTATATATTGATGATCAACAGATCAACCATCGAAATATTGCCAGTTGGCAGCAAAAAATAGGTTATGTTCCACAAGAAATATTTTTATACAACGATTCCATCTTGAAAAACATTGTTTTAAATAGAGAGCTGGACTATGAAAAGTTAGTCATGGTTCTTAAAAAAGCGCACATCTATGATTTTTGTATGTCAAAAAATGGTAGTGATACCATTGTTGGCAATAATGGCAATGTATTATCTAGTGGACAAAAGCAGCGCATTGGTATTGCGCGAGCGTTATATGATGATCCAGAGCTGCTTATCTTAGACGAAGCGACTGCCGCCTTAGATGAAGCAACCGAACAAAGGATCTTAGATGAAATATATTCTGAAAACTCAGACAAGACCATCATCATGGTTTCACATCGGAGCGCTACTTTAAAATATTGCGATAAAATTTACAATATTAGCGAGACTCTATGGCTATAGATCAGTAATAAACAAAAGTAATCCAATAGAAAAATTTAGAAAAGAATTAAAAACTATGGAAATCCGTGACACATGTTGTATCCTTACTTTCAAAATTAACTAATCCAATTT
>CAZKUQ010000142.1:0-4882 GCA_964555965.1 uncultured Coxiellaceae bacterium | reverse complement strand
TATAGACCTCACATCCTCAATCCGCACTAGAAATGGTATACTGTCAGTGTGAGGACCTATCAAAAGCTCAAACAAAACCAACACAAAGAACTCAACCAGGTCATTAGCAACACCCACGCTTCTAGTGTGGAAGTCAGGAGAGCACAAGCTATTCTCCTCTTGGACAATGGCAGTGACCCAACTCACGTGACTGGTTACAGTCGTCGGCAGTGTTTTGACATTCGCAAGCGTTACGTCCAACACGGACTTTTGGCCATTGCCGATCAACGCAAGAATAATCTCAAACCCTTACTCACGAAACGACAACGCGAAGCCATTATCCACACCTTAAAAACAAAACAGCCGAAAGATATTGGCTACACGGCTGACTACTGGACGACGGCTGTTTTAGGATACTACATTGAGCAGACGTATCAGGTGAAGTACAAGTCCAGAACTTCCCATTATCTGTTATTTAAAAAAGCTGAGATTTCTATCCCTGAATTATCATTGAGGAATTGTAGAATATTTTTATGGAAAGGAAATTTTATTGTTTTTCTACGATGTTTAAAAAGATCGTGGAAAGAGAGTTTTTCATCAAAAAAAAGGCTTTGCCCATTTTTATACTCAATTTTTTTAAACTTACTTCTGTCGACTGTCATAGATTCTTGAGAGATGTCAATATTTTTTCAGATTCTTTATCCAACATCTTCATCTCCTCTAAAATCTCTTTCGGTTCACGCAAAGCTACCTCACCAGCTTTATTCGGATTCTTCACCGACAAATCAAAAGTATTCTGATCAACATCTTTTATATCAACCGACCAGGAATTATTGGAATTAGCTTTGGTTTTCTGCAGTTTTACAAATTCTGCCAAGTCGGATTCATTGAGTGGATTCGTTTTACCAAGGTTGCGGTCAAGATTGAGCTGGTAATACCAGATCTTTTTTGTGGATGAACCTTTTTCAAAAAAGAGTACTACAGTTTTTACGCCAGCGCCTGTGAACGCACCACCTGGAAGGTCTAGTACAGTGTGAAGATTACAACTTTCGAGCAAAAGTTTGCGCAGGGAAACAGACGCATTGTCAGTGTTAGATAAGAAGGTATTTTTAATAACAATGCCGGCTTTACCACCTGCTTTGAGCATTTTAATGAAGTGCTGCAAAAACAAAAAAGCTGTTTCACTAGTTTTAATTGGAAAATTCTGCTGCACTTCAGATCGCTCTTTCCCACCAAATGGCGGATTGGCCAACACAACATCATACCGATCTTTTTCCTGAATATCAGCAAGATTTTCTGCTAACGTATTAGTATGTAAAATATTTGGCGCTTCAATACCATGCAGGATCATATTCATAATACCGATGATATAAGCCAATGACTTTTTTTCTTTGCCGTAAAACGTTTTCTTTTGTAGTGTTTCTACATCTTTGGTTGAAAGCTCTTTACTGACTTTTAAATAGTCGAAGGCTTCAACTAAAAATCCTGCTGATCCTACAGCGCCGTCGTAAATTTTATCTCCAATTTTAGGTTGGACTACTTGAACGATGGCCTTAATAAGCGGACGGGGTGTGTAATACTCGCCCCCATTGCGACCCGCGTTACCCATGTTTTTAATCTTCCCTTCGTACAAATACGATAACTCATGCTTTTCTTGCTGAGACCTGAAATGCATTGTATCAACGATATTCAAAATTTCTCGTAATGTGTAGCCACTTTGAATTTTATTTTTCAGCTCACTAAAAATTTCCCCAATTTTGTATTCAATCGTATCTGGACCTTCGGCTGTATTTTTGAATTTTTTCAAATAAGGGAAAAGCTTGCTATCAACAAAATCTTTCAAATCATCCCCGGTTAAGGTCAAATGATGATCTATTTTTCCATCAACTGTTTTCGGTACGGCCCAGGTATCCCATCTATAATCGGGACTAATAATATAAATATAGCTTTTTTTGCCTGCTAATTGAGCTGCTTTGCTCCGTTCTTCTTCTAGGTCTGTCAGGTACTTCAAAAAGAGTATCCAGGAGGTTTGTTCAACATAATCAAGCTCGCTGGAGGCGCCAGCGTCTTTCCGGAGAACATTGTCAATATTTTTAAACTGCTGTTCAAACATAATCAACACCTATCCTACCACATCTCACCCACAAAATAAACCGAATCCACGTAAAACTGTATACTATTTTCTCAATTATTGGAGCTTGCTTTGACTGCAATTATTTATCCACAGGATGCTTGACTTCTATTCTTTTTTTGTGGTATATTTCTTGCGTAGGAGTAATCCTACTAATCACGCGGTCCCGCCAAAAGCGGGATTTTCGCTTTATAGATAAGTTCTTTTTCCTGTATAAAATTTTCCAAAATCAATATACTTATCTTTTACCTGATGAAGTTCGGTAGCAACTTTGCCACGAACGCCAACTACACAAATACGTTTACCCTTTACTTTTAATCGTTCCAGTGGTCCAAGTAAGTCAGAGTCACCTGAGCAAAGCATTATTGCTGTTACCTTGTCTGAATCATCAAGCAAATCCATTGCCATTTCAACATCAAAATTACATTTCGGTTCCTCGATAACGACTTCTGTTTTACGAAGTTCATCAATGAGTTCGTCAATCTTATTTTTGACTGGGCCATCAAACAATGTGAGTGTGCGGCGCTGAAAAAACATTCCATCGTGGATATTTTTTTGAAGAAACTTCATTGGCTTGGTTTTAAGGATAGCTCCCGCTTTTTTAATGCGATTATGAAATGCCGAGGAGTTTTTCTCATCTCTAGGGTTAGAACCATAATATACCTTGACCTCTTTTATGTTTTGATAGCTATGGAGTTGCGTAATGATGTCCTCTATTCTGAATTTCCAACCCAACGTGTCTTGCCAATGAAACATATTGGTCAAATCTAAATACACAAAAATAGAGGTCTCTTTTTTGATCCACTCTAGATAGTCACTGCGTACTATAAACTTATTCAAAACTTCTTGTGGAATTTCCATATCTAATCTATCTTACCACATCTCACTCACAAAATAAACTAAAAAACCGCCAGTATCAGCGGTTTTCTTTGAGCCGAAGCGCAGAATTGAACTGCGGACCTACTCCTTCATTACTACCTTCGTTTTAGATATGGCGAAGGATTAGACTGTATATTTTCGTCAGAGACGAACCCTTGTCAGTCGTTCGAGCGGTCACGTTACTGATCGCTACGGTCTTGGCCACACAAAGTTTATTTGTGGGGCTATTAACCGTAATTCGGGATTCACCTAGGAATCACTTCCTAGGTGGGCATGACTCTGAGAGTCTACCATGGAGTTGCTCTACCCCTGAGCTACTTCGGCTTATTAAAAAGCATTACTGCTTGATATTTGGTTCAGTGGACTGAACCGGTTAGCCGCTGCTAAAATACGGACGCCGTAAATTATCAGCAGCTTACCGCTTAAGTTCACAATTTATTTATTTCTTCTTGATACTTTTGTAATTTTTTATTATCCGGATTAACTTCTTTCAATTTATCCAAGGTACTCTGCGCGCGATACTTCAATTTATTTAATATAGCAATTTCTATAAACGGATCAAGATTTTTTGGATTATTTGGTGCTAAAGCTAAAGCCTGTTCCATGGCATCCATCGCCTCTTCTGGCTTACCATCTTTTTGATATATTTCTCCCAAATGTCTGTAAGTACTTTCATCCTTAGGGTCTAATTGCTCCATAAAATGCAACGTGGCAATGGCATGATCGTTATCATTCAAAGCCGTATATACAGCTACTAAACCTTTATAAGCCGATAATGATCGTGGGTCAACGGCCACCGCCGCAATAAATTTCTTCTCGGCCTCACTATATTTTGCTTCAATCACTAACGCATCCCCTTCTTGAATATATTTTGTAACAGATGCAGCTGGCACAGCGGCTTCGCCTTCGGCCGGAGCGTTAACTTGAGCCGCTTCTCGGTAACGTTGTTCCAGTCCCTGCAAATATTGCATGATGCCGGAAAATATTTTTTTTAAGACGGCAAAGAACGGGCCAAACCAATTGCGCGCACTTTTACGACTGCCGGACAACTTTCGTTTCAAACGATCACTAACTAATTCGGCTTTCTTACGTTGCTGACGATGCTCTGGCATGGCATCTAAATCTAACGCCGACAACGTGGGGAATTTACGAACGTACGTATAAATTATCAGGCCGATGGCAGCCAGGCCAATCACCGCTGGAATAATGTAAAACAAAATGTCCATAGGCGGCAGGTTATACCTAATTACAAGGCAATTCTTTTAAAGCCCGTGACCTGAATATTTTCACCCAATTCGGCAATTTTTTCATTGATAATGTCTTGCACAGTGTGCTTATCATCAAGCACAAAAGCCTGTTCTAATAAACAAACCTCACCATAGTATTTATCAATTTTTCCCACTAGGATTTTTTCGGCAATCGCTTTGGGTTTACCTTCTTTTTTTAATACCGCTAGATGAATGGCTTTTTCTTTTTCAAGCACTTCGGCTGGCACATCTTTGCGCGCAATGTAACAAGGATCAAACGCCGCCACATGCATGGCTAATTGATGTGCTAATTCTTTAAATTTATCGGTCCGGGCTACAAAGTCTGTTTCACAATTTACTCGCACCAACACACCCACACGACCTTGACCATGAATATACGCTTCCACTAAACCTTCCGCCGCTACACGATCAGCTTTTTTTGCGGCCACTTTTTGACCACGTTTACGTAAAAGCTCAACCGCTTTATCGTAATCGCTGTCAACTTCTTCTAAAGCTTTTTTGGCATCTAAAATACCGGCGCCGGTTTGTTCGCGTAATTGTTGAATGAGTTTACTAGCTACTGCCATAGTGGTTGTTTAAAATTAGGCCTGTGGGGCAGCGGCCGCAGCTGCAGCTTGTGACGCTT
>CAZKUQ010000141.1:0-4938 GCA_964555965.1 uncultured Coxiellaceae bacterium | reverse complement strand
ATTTGTATAGATCCCCGCTTTCGCGGGGATGACAATTCCGTGGGGTGACAGATCCTATCATCCTAACCCTTCGGCCCCAACATCAGCTCAGGACGCACTAACTCTTTAAATTCTTTTTCATCCAAATAGCCAAGCGCTAAACAAGCTTGCAATAATGAAGTGCCGTCATGCCAAGCTTTATGTGCGATTTGTGCCGCTTTGTCATAACCAATTTTTGGAGCAAGCGCTGTGACTAACATTAGCGAATTATGCACCGATTCATTAATTGCGCGCTCATCTGCCACTAACTCTTTCACGCAATATTTATTAAACATGCGCGCAGAATCTGCGAGTAAACGAATAGAATTAATAAAATTATGAATAATGACTGGCTTAAACACATTTAATTCAAAATTACCTTGTGAATCAGCAAAACCAATTGCCGCATCATTTCCCATGACTTGTACACACACCATCGTCATTGCTTCAGATTGGGTTGGATTGACCTTGCCTGGCATAATAGATGAACCAGGCTCATTTGCTGGCAGAATTAATTCACCTAATCCACAACGCGGGCCCGATCCTAGCCATCGAATATCATTGGCAATTTTCATTAATGCGCAAGCAAGTGTTTTTAATGCACCGCTTGCAAAAACAAACACATCATGTGCTGCAAGCGCTGCAAATTTATTTGGCGCAGACACAAATGGCAATCCAGTTAATTCAGCAATTTTTGCTGCTGCTTTTTCGGCAAATTGCGGATGCGTATTTAACCCTGTTCCAACTGCTGTTCCGCCAATAGCAAGCTCATATAATCCTGGTAATGTTTTTTTGATGTTTTCAACTGCCGCATCGAGCTGTGCAACATAACCAGAAAATTCTTGGCCTAATGTTAATGGCACTGCATCTTGTAAATGTGTACGGCCTGTTTTTACAATGTGATCAAATTGCTTTTGTTTAACGACCAGTCCATCGCGTAATTCTTTGATCGCCGGAAAAAGATAATGCACGACTGATTCTACTGCTGCAATGTGCATGGCCGTTGGAAATGTATCATTGGATGATTGTGATTGATTCACATGATCATTTGGATGAACCGGATCTTTTCCACCAATTTTTCCTGTTGCAATTTCAATGGCACGATTACTAATCACTTCGTTCACATTCATATTTGTTTGTGTACCGCTGCCAGTTTGCCATACACGTAATGGAAATTGATCGTTAAATTTGCCAGCAATGACTTCATCTGCTGCTTTTACAATTAATTCCATCATGTCTTTTTTCATTAAATTTAATTCGTAATTGGAAATGGCTGCTGCTTTTTTCAAAATGCCAAATGCACGAATCAATTCAACTGGCATGCGATCATGTCCAATCGCAAAATGTTCGAGTGAACGTTGTGTTTGCGCTCCCCAATATTTGTCAGCTGGCACTTCAATTTTGCCCATGCTATCTGATTCGAGACGCATTTTAGTTGTTGTCATAAGAACCTCTACAAACTTTTGGTTGCTAATTCATATAAATCTGGTGACAACTTATCTTCTTTCAATATGGTATCAAGCTGTTCACGCATTTTCGTTTGCCGTTCTTTATCATACCGTCTCCAGTTAGTCAAAGGTTTTACCATTCTGGCAGCCACACTCGGATTAAATTTATCCAATCGCAACACCACCTCTCTCAGAAATACATATCCTTCGCCCGAACGTTGATGAAAATTAATGGGATTATGATGTGCAAATCCACCAATTAAGGCATAAACATTATTTGGGTTTTTAATATCAAATGCGGGATGGGCAAGAAGCTGTTTTACCTGTTGCAAAGTATTAAGTTGCTTACTCATCGCCTGTATGCTGAACCATTTATTTAGCACTAAAGCATCATCTTTCCAAACTGTGTAAAATTTTTCGAAAGCGGTGTGACGCATCGCTGAATCGCTCTGGGCTAGCATGGATAATGCTGCTTGCGTATCAGTCATATTGTGTTGTAAAGATTTTTCAAACTGCTCCACCACTAACGGAATATGTTGTGATAACAGAGATAAAAACCATAAGGCACGATTTTTAAGCTGACGCCGCCCAATTTCATCTGCACTAAATTTATAAATAACAGATTCATTTTGTTGATCATGATATGTTTTCAAAAAAATTGTTTCTAATTGTTTTGCTAGTTCTGTCAGCAAAAATTCTCGAACAGTATGGATCGCTTCGACATCAACTATTACCATTTGTTCGCCGAGATATTTTTCAGATGGAACAGATAGCATTTCAGCGAGAAAAAATTCATCGCGTGTTTGCTGTTGTAATTGATGCGAATAAACCTCAATTAATTCAGTTGGCAGAATAAGTGTCTTGCCTTTTTGATAATCAGCAATTAAACGCAATATGACACGCACTAAATAAGTTTGATTTGATTCCCAGCGATTAAACAAGTCAGTATCGTGTTTAGACAAAAATAGTAAATTATTATCCTTGTAATCATATTGCATTTTGATTGGCGCAGAAAAATGCCTCAGCAAAGAAGGAATCGGTTTTTCTTCAATGTGATCAAATTGAAATGATTGCTGCACTTCGGTTAAATGCAATATTTTTTCATTTTCCACTTCTTCATCTTTTTGTAATGAGATCACTTTTCCGTTTTGATCAATCAAACCGACAACAATTGGAATATGCAATGGTAATTTATTAGCTTGACCAGGCGTTGGCAGCGTCATTTGTGTAAAGGTAAGTGTATATGTTTTTGTAGTCGCATCATATTGATCCCTTGCTTTCACAACAGGTGTACCAGCCTGTGAATACCAACGTCTAAATTGTGTTAAATCAATACCAGATACATCTTCCATTGTCAGCACAAAATCTTCTATCGTGGCTGCTTGCCCATCATACTTAGCAAAATATAAATCCATTCCATGACGAAACATTGTTTTGCCTAATATGGTTTGCAACATGCGTAACACTTCCGCGCCTTTGTTATAGACAGTCGCGGTATAGAAATTATTTATTTCGATATATGAATCCGGCCGAACGGGATGCGCAAGCGGTCCTGCATCTTCAGGGAATTGTGTTTCACGCAAATCAATCACATCACGAATTCGCATCACTGCTCGTGATAATAAATCTTCTGAAAAAGATTGATCACGAAAAATGGTTAATCCTTCTTTCAAGCTTAATTGAAACCAATCACGACATGTCACGCGATTACCAGACCAATTATGAAAATATTCATGACCAATCACTGACATAATATTGATGTAATCATCATCTGTTGCTGTTTCTGGTTTCGCTAACACATATTTGGTATTAAAAATATTTAAGCCTTTGTTTTCCATTGCGCCCATGTTGAAATCATTGATAGCAACAATCATATAAATATCAAGATCATATTCACGCCCATAAGCCACTTCATCCCAACGCATGGCTTCTTTCACTGAATACATAGCATGCTGCGCTTGTTCACCAAGACCTTTTTCAACATAAATTTGCAATGCAATATCGCGTCCTGATTGAGTTTGAAATTTATCTTCAATCAAATCAAAATCACCTGCAACCAATGCAAAAAGATAAGATGGTTTTTTGAATGGATCTTCCCATCGCACCCAGTGCCGATTATTTTCTAAATGACCAGATGCAATTAAATTACCGTTTGATAATAAATAAGGATAACGTTTTTTATCTGCTGTCATTGTTGTAACAAATTGCGATAAAACATCCGGATGATCTAAATAATAAGTAATGCGGCGAAACCCTTCCGCTTCACATTGCGTGCAATAAGCTTTTCCAGAACAATATAGTCCCATTAATGCTGCATTTTGATGTGGAAAAATTTTTGTAATAATTTCTAATTCAAAATTATCAGGCGCATCATGAATGGTTAATTGTTGTGAATCGACTGTATAGGCTGCATCAGCAAGTGTTTTTTGCTCTAATTTTATAGAGACTAATTGTAATTCTTCGCCATTTAAAATCAAATCTCGTGATTGATTTTGACTATGTCGATTATGACGAATACGCAGGCGTGATTTAACTAGTGTGTGTTCATCATATAAATCAAAGTGTAAATCGATTTCATCCACAAAATAATTCGGCGCTTGATAATCTTTTAAATAAATTGTCTTGGGCTCAATCTTCGGATGCGCTAGCGTTGTTTCAGACATTTATCAATCTCCATAAATAAAACCCTGCTTAGCAGGGTTATTTGCAGTAACAATATTAACTAGTTAAATAAAATCTATCAGTATTTTGTAGCAGGAGCCGTCGTTATTCCGTCTGTTGATTGCGTAGGCGGAGCCTGTGGTTGTGGCGACTCTTCTTGAGTTTCTGATGTGTTAGATTGTATGTTAGCTTGCGGTGGTGTACCAGCTATTGGTGCTTGATTAACTGATGTTGAATCAGTTGGAGGGGTAATGATCACAGGTTCTGATGTCGGCTGATTCGATTTTACGGATGAACCTTGTTGTGGTGTTCCGAATTTCAAATTGCCATTTACATCAACAATATTGCTAGCTGATCCATTAGTTACCGGCGCTTGGCCCTGCATCATTTGCTGATTTGAAGGCGGTTTCACCATTTGTCCAGGCGCAGCTTGCGGCTGTATGGGAGGTTGGTTTTGCATCATCTGCGGTTGATTTGATGGTGGTGGCATTTGGTTAGGTGCACCTTGCGATTGAGGTGGTTGTGCTTGCATCATCTGCGGTTGATTTGATGGTGGCGGCGTCACAGTTGTCGTTGTAGTTGTTGTATCTGCATTAGCAAGAGAAGATATCATCAGCCCACAACAAATCGAAAATATTAAGTTCATCTTTTGCATAACAATTCCTTTTAAAATGATCATTAAATCTGGACTTTGGCTATTGTTTATATAGATGATTCTAATTATACAGAAATGCTGTCATCTTCTAAACGCGAATTTCAGTTAAGAAGCCTGTCATGCCAGCGAAAGCTCACTAGTGTCTGGAATAATTTA
>CAZKUQ010000140.1:0-5085 GCA_964555965.1 uncultured Coxiellaceae bacterium | reverse complement strand
TAAGATGACTGTTAAAAGGGGAAGTTATTCTTTTACAGAGCCTAAGGACGCTTTGGCGATGTTTTCGAAGCGGGCGCAATTGATGTGTTTTTTTCTTTTTCGTCTTTTTGTTTTTGTCTTTTCACTTGTGATAAATCAGGTTGTACATTTTCAGCTTTTCGCTTTTTTTGATCTGATTCGTACTCTTTCCTTTTAACGTATTGATCACGTATTTCTTGAAGTGCTTTGATCGCTTGATCTAATGAGCATCGTTTGATTCTTTCTTCCTTTAACATGTTACTAGCAAGATCCTTCAAAGCTCGAATTTCCTCACCCGAAAGATCTTCTTGTGCTGCTTCATCATTTAGATCACCAAGGTCTTCATCTTGTTGTACTCCAAACACATCTCCAACCACGCAGCCTAGTGAATATATATCACTTTGTTTACTATACTGGTAAGATACGGTTTCTGGTGCCTCATATCTTGAAATGCCCCATTCCTCGCTATCTGCTATGATTCCATCATCATTAGCCGTTTGCAAATTTCCTGCTGAACCAAAATCAACAACGCTAACAGTTATTTTTTTCGAAGCAGGATCAATGTAACACATAAAGTTATCAAGTTTTATATCACGATGCAGCCATTCATGCTCATGCATTTCTTTAATCGCACGAAACGCTTGCAATAAAATTGTAAACCTAGCTGCTGCGGTGAGATCGTAAACTTCATCTTCATCTACCAATACATCAAATAACGTTTTTCCCGGCACAATATCCTCTACTATACATAATTTTTTAGGCCCCTGTTCATCTCCAGCTCTCTTTTTATAAAGAACATGTCCATGACCTCGTTGCATTTCCGCAACACATTTTGCTTCAACTTTAAATTGTCTCTCTAAATTTTTTTTCACTTCTTCAGACTCTGTTTCTGGAAATAATATTTTCATCGCAAAAAATTCGCCCGTTTTAAGGTTTTGAATTAATTTTACCTTCCCATAACTTCCTTCCCCTATTTTTATAGCTTTATTTTTTATTTGTTTTTCTTCATTATCAGATTGAATTGTTTTATATACAGCATAGAGAACAAATTCATTTGATGCATCTTTAATGCGAAGAATACCGCCACGCTCAATATCAAGTTTTAATTCATCTTGTAAGTATTTCTTTGAATAACGAGCATCTTCTGTTTCTTGTAATGCCTGCATTGCAAATTCATTTTCAATTGCTCGTATGGTTGCATCAGAAAGTATCATGCCATTCGGATAGAAATCTTGCGCTTTAGCCTGCGGATATAAACGTAATATATCATTTTTATAAAATTTCCCTCTTCCTTGATTCCGCTGAAGATCATGCTGTATTTGAGCTGTAGATTCACTTCTTGGATTTGCCATAGGATATCCTCATAAACAGAATGCCCTATATATAGTATAAAAGATATCCTTCATTCATGTTGTATAATATGGTCCTAATTTAAAAAAAATCAATTCCGACCTACAGAACAAAGCAACACAGCGCTATTCCGCATATGGGGAAGCCGCAAACGATCACTCAATACCTTACCGCATGCGCCGTTTTTTTGCAGTCCTAATACCTGCGCAAATCGCAAGAAACTTGGCATATTACGCCTAGAAGTCAATAAATAAAAATGCCCTTGATGTTCTGCAATTAACTTTTTCGCAGGCAAAGAAATGGCATAATGATCATCCATAATGGTCACCCCTACAAAACGCGTTTTTGGTGGGAAATAAGGAATTACATAGGTTTGCAACAAAACAGCCGGCGAACGTAATGCTTTTTTAGCAGCTAAAATAGGGAGGATCTCCGTTTCGTTAGCAAATTTTCCTGCAAAATTAGAAGTTACCGTCAACACCATTGCATCTTGATATTGATAAGCAAAACCAGGAAGTGTGACATTAAAGTAATCTTTCCCAAAAAAATGAACCCGCTCTCGATAAATAGGCCACACAGCTACAAAAATAACGTAAAATAATACTCCCATTATACCTAAACGATAATAAGGATTATGAATAATATAGTTAAGCAACAAATAAATCATCAATGGCGCTAACATTTCTAAAGTCACTAAATAACGGATATTTGAAAAATAACACTGCCATATCACATATGACGTAATGAAAAATACGATGAACCAGCGATCTATATCATTTTTTTTCGAAATGGTTTGACGCAAACTTCTCCATAACCAACATAATCCAGCGAGAAATACCAGTATATAAATCACTGAAAAACGAAAATCCATGAAAAAATAATCTGACACTAACTCGCCATTGATCGAAAAATAAAACGGATAAAAAAATGTTTGTAACGTATTTCTCGGAAAAAATTGATTGTCATACCAATTATAAGCAGGAAAATAAGGTGAATGAAAAATACCGTTCAGTAAAGGAAAAAAAGGATTATGGTATTTTTGCCATAAAAAAATCATCCAATAACCATATACGAGCAAAAATCCAAAACCTAACGCGACACTCCATACAAAAATCATTTTAAATCGGACAACATAAGGAATGGGTAAAAATAGATACGCAACCAGCATGCCCAGCACAAAATAAGCTGCCGTTAATTTAAGCCCTACTGCCATACCTAACAATAAACCGCTGGCAATTGATAATCGCAAAAAGTTTTTTTGATTAGCATAATATCGATCAAATAACATGACTTGCAATAAAATGGATAGGAGTACAAAAATACTGATCAAGTTGTCTCCCATAAATGAACCAATTTCAGAAAATGAAACAGGGCCATACATACCAACTAGCGCTAGAATAAACGCGATAATCATTTTAAATTTTTCTTGTGCCAAAGACAGAATAAAATAACTTAAATAAAAAATGAGCCAGAAATTAATGCCATGAATAGCGCCTAAAATAAATTCGGCCCACCAGGGTGAAAAAGAACGAATGAGAAAATAACCCAAAAAATCCATCGCTGGATTAAAAAATATATGAATATAACCTGCTGGCCAATAATCAAAATTTAAGCGGTGATGAAATAATGCGTAAGGATTATAATAATGATAGCTCACTAAATCCCATTGCAGTTCTTTGCCAAAATGAACAGATAGCAACCCACACAACAACATGGCACTTAACAAAACAAATGCGTTCCCCCACCCTGGTATTGAATGATTTCGCGTCATGCACGATGCTCTTTATATAACATCAGGAGAATGTGCGTAAAAAAACTAGCAAAAATAATTTGTAATCCAGCAATCAAACACGTAAAGGAAGGAATCAAAATGCGCATCATTTTAGTTGGAATCAATGGCCCAAAAGCATGACCCATCCACAGTAAAAAAGCACCGAGCGAGCCCGCACAACCCATTAACAACAGTAAAAATCCTAGAATAATGCCTTTTTCTAACGTAAAAAATTGCATAATCCAGGCAACATCTTTATTTTGATTTGGAATCAACTTCATGCTGTATATTGCAATTAATCGAGCAAAAAGAAAGAAAAATAACGCTTGCAAACCGACAATAATAAACATACTAGCAAATAATAATGTATGAATATCAAAATAATATCTGCCCACTTTGAGCGGACCAGAAACAAGCAATCCCATCAAGAGCAACCCTAACGAAATCAACACAATGCCAGGATACATAAATAACCAACGCGGGCTCAACAATAACAAAAGCTTTAAATGCCGCCAGCCATCTCGCCATCTGCGCAAATGCGGTCTGCGACTGCGTCCATCAGGAGATAAAGTCGTTGGCACTTCAGCAATTTTCAAACGATGTAGCGTGGCTTTTACTACCATTTCGCTCGCAAATTCCATACCATCTGTTTGTAAATCTAATTGCAACATAGTTTGACGATCAAATCCACGCAATCCACAATGAAAATCGCCAACTGAACTTTTAAAAAAAATACGCCCGAGAAATGACAAAATAGGATTTCCTAAATAGCGATTCAAAAAAGGCATCGCGTTTTTTTTAATTCCGCCACGGAACCGATTGCCCATCACCAACTGATAGCCTTCGCGTAATTTATGCAAAAATGAAGTAAGATTTAAAAAATCATAACTTCCATCTGCATCCCCCATAATGACATACTGGCCAGATGCATGCAGAATGCCTGAACGCAAGGCTGCGCCATAACCACGAGTTGGCACATGTACGACTTTTGCGCCCTGCTCTTGCGCAATTTTTTGCGATCCGTCCATACTGCCATTATCTGCAATCAATATTTCGCCGAAAATATTTTCGCGCGCAAAAAAGTTTTTCGCTTTTTGAATGCAATCTGCTAAGGTTTCTGCTTCATTCAAACATGGCATTAAAATGGTGAGTTCAACATTATTCATATAGGCTCAGAATCAAATTCTTGAATAACTAATAAGGATTGCCCTAATGGAACATGCATTTTATCAATAACGATCTTATCTAAAAATTGAATCAGCGGGCATAGTTTTTCAAATAGGCCAATGAATGTTGCTCCCGCTGATTTTTTTCGCAAAATCCTGCCATTCATAAACCAACCCCATAATCCAACAAAATTAAATGCTTTTACAGATAAGCGCGCATCAGGCATCGCGACTTGATGTAATTTTTTAATCATGGCTTGATTATAGCGACGATAATGCCCAACTGCTTTATCCATGACGCCGTAAGCAAAAGGATGCGCGGGAATAAAAGTAATGATTCTTTTTTTGCTGGGCGTGCGATGTTGTCGCAGCAATTGTGCGCTTTGCTTTAAAACAGCCAAATCATCTTTAATGTGTTCCAGCACATTAAATGAAATGATCGTATCAATATTTTCATGCGCAAATAAATCGAGTGTTTGTGTTTCAAGGTCAAGCGATGCGACTGAAATACGTGCCGAGTTAACAGGCCATGCTTTGATGCGCAGCCTAAGCAATTCCAATAAGTGCGGGTCCATTTCTGTTAATATCAAACGCTCAACATGGGTAAACCAACGCGACATATTGCCAATACCTGCGCCCAATTCAAGAATACGCTTTCCTAAGTAAGGCTGTATTGTCTCAGCAATCCATTGCTGATAGCGAACTGCTTTTTCCAAGGCAAGTAGCTCGAAAGGTAATTCTTTAGGAAACGATGACACAGCAGACGATGCTGATTGCAGC
>CAZKUQ010000139.1:0-5110 GCA_964555965.1 uncultured Coxiellaceae bacterium | reverse complement strand
TGCTCGAAGCTAATGCGCCTCGAACTAAAACAAAATACTTGGTTTGGAAAGAAGTTCTATTATCGAAAGTAAAAAATAAAAGGAGTCATCAGACTCCTTTTATTTGTGCATCGAATTTAAAAATTAATATCGATAATGATCAGCTTTAAACGGCCCATCAACAGAAATATTCAGATACTTTGCTTGCTCATCGGTGAGTTTAGTTAGCTTCGCACCAATTTTTTGCAGATGTAACCTTGCTACCATTTCATCTAATTTTTTTGGTAACACGTAAACACCAATCGGATATTTTTCTGTGTGCTGCCATAATTCAATTTGAGCTAACACTTGATTGGTGAAAGATGTCGACATCACAAAACTTGGATGACCAGTTGCGCAACCCAAATTCACCAGACGTCCTTCTGCTAACACAATCAAACGCTTGCCATCTGGGAAGATGACATGATCCACTTGTGGTTTGATATTTTCCCATTTGTATTGACGCAATGAGGCAATATCAATTTCAGAATCAAAATGTCCAATGTTGCAAACAATACTTTGATCTAGCATTTGCATCATGTGATCATGTGTGATGACGCGAACATTGCCAGTGGTTGTTACAAAAATATTACCAATGGGTGCGGCTTGTTCCATCGTAACAACACGATAACCTTCCATCGTCGCTTGCAATGCGCAGATAGGATCAATTTCTGTGATAAGCACGGTTGCACCGAATGAGCGCAGCGCTTGAGCGCAGCCTTTGCCCACTTCACCATAACCGCATACCACTGCAATTTTGCCTGCAATCATCACATCGGTCGCACGTTTAATACCATCAATAAGCGATTCACGACAGCCATATAAGTTATCGAATTTAGATTTGGTGACAGAATCGTTCACATTGATGGCAGGTGCTTTTAGTTCGCCTGCTTTGTGCATCTCATACAAACGATGTACGCCTGTTGTTGTTTCTTCAGAAATTCCTTTGATATTTTTTAATAACTCAGGAAATTCGTCATGCATGAGCAATGTTAAATCGCCGCCATCATCTAAAATTAAATTCGGCTGCCAGTTATCTGGGCCTGTCATTGTTTGCTTTACACACCACCAATATTCTTCTTCTGTTTCGCCTTTCCAAGCAAAAACAGGAATACCAGTCTTTGCAATCGCAGCAGCAGCATGATCTTGTGTGGAAAAAATATTACAAGAAGACCAACGCACGCTAGCGCCTAGTTCCACGAGTGTTTCAATTAACACGGCGGTTTGCACCGTCATGTGTAAGCAACCAGCAACACGCGCACCTTTTAGTGGATGTTTGCCTTTATACATTTCGCGCAATGCCATGAGGCCTGGCATTTCTGTTTCAGCAATTTGAATTTCTTTTCTGCCCCATTCCGCGAGACTTAAATCTGCGACTTTAAAATCATTCACGATTGTTTTCATATGTGATACCTGCATGTTGTTTTCCTTATGCGCCAGCAGCATTACGTAATACGCCAGCAGCACTGCGTAATAAATCAGCTTTATCAGTTTTTTCCCATGGCACATTTAAATCATCACGTCCAAAATGCCCGTAACTTGCTGTTGGGAGGTAAATTGGCTGCAATAAATTTAACATTTTGATGATGCCATATGGCCTCAAATCAAAATGTTTATAAATTAATTTGACGATTTCTGCATTTGGAATTTTGTTTGTGCCAAATGTTTCAAGATGAATAGCAGTCGGTTCAGCAACACCAATGGCATAAGACACTTGAATTTCACAGCGATCAGCAAGGCCTGCTGCGACAATATTTTTTGCGACATAACGCGCAGCATAAGCGGCGGAACGATCTACTTTTGATGGATCTTTACCAGAGAAACAACCGCCGCCATGACGAGCCATACCGCCGTAAGTATCAACAATAATTTTGCGGCCAGTTAACCCGCAATCGCCAAGCGGTCCGCCAATCACAAAACGTCCGGTTGGATTGACATAATATTTGGCATCTTTTAACCATTCTTCTGGCAAGGTTGGCTTGATGATTTCTTCAATCACTGCTTCTATTAAATTTTTGTGGCTAATATCAGGATCATGTTGTGTTGAGAGCACCACATTGGTGACGCCAACTGGTTTGCCATCAACATATCTAACGGTGATTTGTGATTTTGCATCAGGCCTTAACCACGGCAAAACATCTTCTTTGCGTAACTCTGCTTGTCTGCGCACTAATCGATGTGCATAAGTAATTGGCGCTGGCATGAGGACATCGGTTTCATTGCTTGCATAACCAAACATTAAACCTTGATCGCCAGCACCTTGTTCTTCTTGTGATTTTTTATCAACGCCCATGGCGATATCACCAGATTGCTTGCCGATCGCAGTAATAATGGCGCAAGAATTAGCATCGAATCCAATGTCTGAGCTGTTATAGCCAATATCACTGATAACTTTTCGTGCAATATTCTCAATATCAACCCAAGCGTTGGTGGTTATTTCGCCGCCAATAAATACCATCCCTGTTTTAACTAATGTTTCGCAGGCTACGCGTGCGTTTTTATCTTGTCCAAGAATCGCATCGAGAATCGCGTCTGAAATTTGATCGGCGATTTTATCAGGATGCCCCTCTGAAACAGATTCAGATGTAAATAAGTATTCATTATGTTGCATAGTTTCCATACCTTTTTTTATGTTTAAAAACGCAAAATCATATCATGAGTTGGATGAGTAAAATACATTTTTAAGCAAATCGACTTTCATAAAAATGTCATCCCGACACACGAATTTGTTGAGAGTGTTCAATAAACTGTGTCATTCCTCACTCTCTTTTTGTTCGAGTTATTTTTGGATAACATCTTTGCTTTAGGAAGATTAGTAATTTGTTACAAGATGTAATGAATCCACTCTTGGTACCAGCAATAAATTTCATGTAATATGCGCAAAATATTTAACTAAAAGGTCATCTCCATGACGACACCATCGCGTCTTGATCGTGCAAATGCAATTCGATTTTTAAGTATGGATGCAGTACAAAAAGCCAATTCTGGTCATCCAGGTATGCCGATGGGAATGGCAGATGTGGCAGAAGTATTGTGGAATGATTTTTTGCATCATCACCCAAAAAATCCGCATTGGGTAAATCGTGATCGATTTGTTTTATCGAACGGCCATGGCTGCATGTTGTTATATTCACTGCTGCATTTAACGGGCTATGACTTAACAATTGAAGATTTAAAACAATTTCGTCAATTGCACTCCAAAACACCAGGTCATCCAGAGTATGGTGATACGCCAGGCGTTGAAACAACCACGGGCCCATTAGGACAAGGAATTGGCAATGCTGTTGGCATGGCAATTGCGCAAAAACATTTAGCTGCTACCTTTAATCGCCCTAATTTTCCAATCATCGATCATTATATTTATTGCTTCGTTGGCGATGGCTGCTTGATGGAAGGCATTTCTCATGAAGTATGTTCATTAGCTGGAACATTAGGGCTAGATAAATTAATTGTTTTTTATGATGACAACGGTATTTCAATTGATGGTGAGGTGACAAATTGGTTTACAGATAATACACCACTTCGTTTTCAAGCTTATGGCTGGCATGTGATAGCAGATGTGAATGGGCATGATAGTGAAGCCATCAAACGCGCCATCCTTGAGGCGCGTGCTGTTACAAATCAACCGACAATTATTTGTTGCAAAACAACAATTGGTTATGGTGCACCTACTCTTGCTGGTACGGCACAAACACATGGTGCGCCGTTAGGTGGTGAAGAAATTGCTGGCGTGCGTGCCAAATTAAATTGGCCGCATACACCGTTTGAAATTCCTGCCGACATTTATGCTGCATGGAATGCAAATGAAAAAGGCGCCGCATTAGAAAAAAATTGGCAAACATTATTTCATGAATATGAAAAAACGTATCCAACACTCGCGCAAGAATTGCTGCGTCGTTTGAATGGCGAATTACCTAACAATTTTTCAGCGAAAGCAAATCAATTGTTATTAGAGTTAAATGAGAAAAAACAATCAGTCGCTACTCGCAAGGCATCACAGATTTGCCTTGATCATTATGCCAACCAGTTGCCAGAAATGTTTGGCGGTTCTGCTGATTTAACCGAATCAAATTGCACCAATTGGAAAGGCATGACAATTTACACGCATGATCAACCGGCTGGTCGATACGTACATTACGGCGTGCGTGAATTTGGTATGTCAGCTATTTTAAACGGTATGGCTTTATATAAAGGAATGATTCCATTTGGCGGTACTTTCTTAACTTTTTCTGATTATGCACGCAACGCTATTCGCTTAGCAGCGATTATGAAACAACGCGTTATTTATGTTTACACACATGATTCAATTGGGCTTGGTGAAGATGGTCCAACACATCAGCCGATTGAGCAGTTGCCAAGCTTGCGTTTAATGCCAAATTTATCCATTTGGCGACCATGCGATACCGTTGAAACAGCTATTGCATGGCGTGCGGCAATCGAGCATCAAGGACCAACTTGTTTATTATTCTCGCGACAAGTGTTGCCATTTCAAGAGCATGATGCAGAACAGTTAACAAATATTCAGCGTGGTGGTTATGTATTATTGGATTATGCAAGTGACCATCATCCCGATGCGATTTTAATTGCAACTGGTTCAGAAGTATCACTTGCTGTTGAAGCAGCAAAGCAGCTTAAAAATGCTGAAATTTTTGTGCGTGTTGTCTCAATGCCATCAACGGATGTTTTTCTTGCGCAAGATCAAGCCTATCGTGAAACTGTGTTACCCGAAGAAATTGTTGCTCGCGTTGCGATCGAAGCTGCGTCAAGTAATTATTGGTATCAGTTTGTTGGTAGGCAAGGCGGTGTGGTAGGCATTGATCGATTTGGAGCTTCAGCACCAGCAAAAGATGTTTATCGCGATTGTGGCCTGACTGTCGAGCAAATAGTTGCTGCGACAAAAGAAGTCATTTATTCCATCGCAAATGCTGCGCATCATTTTCATGCTAAATGTGCATCAGGAAAAGTTGAAGTTTGATGCAAAAAAAAGATCCCTGCTTTCGCAGGGATGACAACAACAAATGTCATGCCAGCGAAAGCTGGCATCTAGAAGCTTTTGTTATATATTTTGATATTTTAAATAAACATTCAATTT
>CAZKUQ010000138.1:0-5162 GCA_964555965.1 uncultured Coxiellaceae bacterium | reverse complement strand
TACAGTCTGATCCCTTTGGCCGCTCGGGAACCCCTCCTCAAAACGAGCGTGAATTTTGCTTGATGCGAATGGACATGTCAATCGTAATACATGCAAATTACTTGTAATTTTTTCAAAATAGTTAGTTTGTTATGAACTTGTACACATCCATCAATCTCTGATGTAATAATGCTTGGGTTTAATAAAAGATTTGTTATGATTTTATATCGATATAAAAATAACATTGAATGATTAGCTCAATTTCGCGAGGTAGCTATGGAAACTTATTCTGAATATATTGATTTTATGCTCAAGCAGCTAAAAACTGTGACTAACGGTGATCAAGATTCAGCAACACAAACGCTCATTGATGACCTCAAAAAACTTAGACTATATTCTGATATTGCAGAAATTGTGGCTCATCCTAAAAATAACAATATCCAACTAACAACACCTTTTGCCAAAGCAAAAGAACGCGATCAATACTTCACTTTTCGTGAAAACTTAAAAAATGCTATTCATCAATTTTTAGCATTGGTTGGCGAACACAACCAACATCATCACACATCACTCGATGAATTATGTGACTTAAGTAAACTTGATCATATTAAGACGTATCATGGAAACCAAAAAGTTGACACTCTTTTTTCTCAAATACGAGGTCTAAAACCATTAACCAATCAATTAACTGTTGCTGACACAAAAGCTCTTCAAAAATTAAAGCAATAATAAATATGTTGAATTTAGGCAATCTGAAAATATGATAGTGAAGATAAAATATTTAAGCATTACTATTTTATTTATTTCATTGAGTGTAAGTGGATGTTCTTCTGTCCAAATCAAACCGCAATCACCGCGCGTTTCTATTCCAGGTAATCCCGCAACTAATATAGATAACCCTGATAATAAATGGTGGGAAATTAATCGCGATAAACTCCCGCCGGTTGGCGTGGAAGTAGGAATTTAACATTCATAATGTTAATTGAAATTTATATCCAACCTTTATACCCTAGTGAACATATTTTTACGAGGTAATGATAGCTATGTTAAGAAAAACGCCGCTTCACGAAGCAGCTTCGAATGGTGATGCAGAAAAGGTGAGACAGCTGATAGCCAATAAAGCTGATGTAAATGCTAGAGACTATGAAGATTGGACACCGTTACACCATGCAGCTTTCCATGGTTATGCAGAAGTGGTGAAATTATTATTAGAAGTAGAAGGTATTGACCTGGAAGCAAAAGATATACATGGCCTGACACCGTTACATGAAGTGGCCAGATGCGAAAAAAGAAATGGTTCAAGTGATGGTGATGGTCATTATGAAATAGTACAACTATTACTAGCAAGTGGTGCGGATCCCAGCGCAAAAGAAAATAATCTTGAAACTCCATTACATTATGTTGCTCGCGGCAGCAAAGAAGTTGACTTCGTAGAGATAGGGAAGCTGTTAATAGAAAAAACACACAACATAGATACCAAAAATGACTGCAGTGAAACAGCGCTACATAGAGCGGCTAAATACGGTTGTTTGCCTATGATAGAGCTTTTACTCAATCATGGTGCAAATTACAAAGCCCTTACTGATCAAAAGAAAACTCCTTATATGTTAGCTCAAGATTATAGTCAACCTGAAGCTACAAATTTAATAATCAAATTACGTGAACCACAAATAATCCTTGGGTTAGAAAATACTATCGAGAAACAAAGAAAAGAAATAAAAGAACTCAAAGAACAGTTAAGTGAAATCCTTGAGATAATGAAAAGAAACGTTAATCAGAATACTTCTTCTGTCACATTGTTTAAACGTAACAAATAAACTGTAATCAACGCAAGCGCAGCCCGGATAAAACGTTTTTTGTTTCTCCGAGGAATCGTTCGTTGTCCGGTTCTCTTGCAAAACTATGCCAACAAAAACAGGATACATTGAAAAATTTAAGCGACTTGAACAACAACCAGCCGAAGAAAAAAATCAAAATCTAGCGAGGTATATCCAGATTGTCTGAGGCGCTTATACAACATACCGGCAACGTATGCGGAATTGCAACATTAATTCCACTTTTGATTTATTTTCTTTATCTTTAGATGACCAGCGTTATCATTTTCTTTGTAGCGCAATCAATCTCATCGGCGCTTCTGTTCCTCCATGAATTTTCATGGGTAAGCCAATTACATAATCTCCAATTGCATTTAATCGACTTGCATTTGCAACATTTTCAATAAGATATTTACCAGCACCTAATGTAACTGCATGAACAGGAAAGCCAGAATTGCCTGTATCTGGAGAAAGCGTATCAATTCCTAATCCTGCAATATTACGTGAAATTAATAACTCTGCTGCAGATTTAGAAATAGATGGAAAAACAAGTCCATTACGATATTTTTTTGGTTGAGCCCACCATTGACTCCATCCCGTGTAGATGATAACAAATGATTTACTTGGAATAACCCCAAATTCATTTTCAAATTTTAAAATATCATCTGTAGTAACACAGTAACTTTCAAATGCTTTGTCAGAAACATCAATCATTCGACAAGGTACAATCAATGACTCCAGTGAAATATCAGATACTGTTGATGCTTCTGATATGCAATGCGCAGGCGCATCGATATGCGTGCCGATACCTGCAACTGATTCAAAACTCTGAACACAAAATTTAACATCGGTTGTGCATTGAGAATAATCCAAATCAATTTTATTTTTAAATCCACATTCATTCCCCCAATGTGGAATTTCGGACGACAAGGTATGACTAAGATCAACATAATTAAACTCCCCCAAGCCAAGCACTTTCTGCATGTAAGTCATTAAATTATGTGGATCATAAGTATACATTTCAAAAAGCGGCTTAAAGCCAGCTTGTTGATAAAATGCATACGTTTTTAAATAATTTTCATCTTGTTGTTTGTCACTTAAAGTTTCTACAGTTAATGATGTACATCCGCGCTTAATACAATAATTTTCTGCAGTATGAAGAAGTTTTTTCCCCACTTGTTGGCGATGATAATTTTTTTTAACGCCCATCCAATAAATATTCGCGTTGTTTGGATAAGGAAATTCCAGCGTAATCATCCCGATATATTCTTCGCCTAAGCAAGCTGCAAATGATGTTCGACTCAACATTCCTTCTTCATATCGTTCATTTGCTTCTGCAATTCCAAACCATTCTGGCAAAGTGGAAGTAATCGATTTGCAAACATCTTTTGCAAATTGTGGATCAATTAAATGAATACTAAGATTATTCATTAGACTTCTTTCCAGCAAATATTTTCAGATAGATTTGATGGCAAATATTATAATCTTTAAAAAAAACCACGCAAAAATTGCTGCGCATGATAACCGCCACGGGTTTGCGGATGATCAAATGTAATGTTATTCCAACTCGGTAATAGTGCATGCTACATGAAAATTTTAATAGACTGAATAGCCAATTAATTGTTATTCCACTCTTTCACGCTCCAAAAGCCGAGCATACAAAGTGTCCCCACCAATCCGCACACGTACCACAACATTTCGCCACTAAAATGATGATAGATCGCTGTACCTACAAACGGACCAACTACTCGACTTGCCCCATACACCACACGGTAACGACCAAGACTTTTCCCTTTGGCCTTTTTCTCGCCCGCTTCATAACAAACCAATTGAACTAATGAGAAATAAATAATTTCACCCACCGTATAAATGATGCAAGCGAGGATTGCCATGCTAAATAGCGATGAAAAACTTAGCATGCACATGCCAAACCCAATCAGGAAACAACTTATGCTCAACATCGTAAGCTTGTTATATTGATTAATATGTTGACCAATAGGTGTTGCAAAAAACACCACAATCAGTGCATTCAACGTGAATAAGATACTCACAGCTGACATCCCCATTTCTTTAAATATTTCGTTAATGTAAATCGCATATCCCGAGCTTAACTGAGCCACGATTGAGCCAATGAATAACACGCTTATTAATGCCATGATGACCGTTAAATGATTTGGTTTTCGATTTTCCATCTCCACTGAATGACGCGCCGACTCTTCTGCTTGATGGGAAAATTCCTGATTTTTCTTATTATCGATGAATCCAATGTAGACCGCTAACGATGCAAGCAGTACACCTGTCGTAAAAAATATCGTATGAAATCCATAAGATGCAGCAGCACCAATCAACATACCCGAAATACCAAACCCCAAATTTGAAAACATTGAGAGCATATTTAATGCCTTGAATCTTTCAGCTTCCAATCGGCATTGATCAAGCACCCATAAATAATTAGCAGTGAGAAAGGCATAACTTGCCATGCCTAACAAAATCACGTTTGCAAATAGCAAAGACACAGAATGCAGCTTAGTGAATAAGAGATAACAAACAGCCTGGATTGATAAACTCATTGTCATTATTTTGGTAGGTGATGACAGATCTGATAATTTTCCGCCGACATATCCCCCTGCAATCGCACCAAAACCGTATGCTGAAATAATCGTGCCCGCCGTTGCGATACTCATCTGCAAATCATTTACAAAGTAAATCGATAAGAAATAAAATGTGCTCACACAAGTGGACTCTAGCAAACTCAAAATCAGACCACGCCAGCACGTAGTAGAAAGTCCGCGGTAACTTTGTATATAAAATTGGCTTAACAATAATAAGCGAGACTGCATGTCAATCCTCAAATGTTCATTCGGTTAGTTGTTTTATCGTATTTTGATTAGCAATAGCTTGATTTGCTGGTGGAAGGTAGAGAGTTGGACATTAGTCTAACTGATTCGATTAAGCCGGCGATGGAACTCGAACCCGCGACACCTGCTGATTATAAACATCGAGCAGCAAATTACTACAATGAGTGGCAATAAGCAACCTTAGATAAATCCAAGTATATTTCAATATATCGAAATGTGTTACGATCGCGTTCGCCGGCATTCAGCTATTGGTTCAATTGCACCAGAATTATTTGAAAATCAATTCAAGAAAGTTGAATAGGTTGTCTGCTTAATATTTACTCATGTGATAATGTTAACTCCACTCATACTTTTATAATGAATCGTCCAAAAGCAAGAAAAGCTATCCTGCATTTTTTACAAAGAGGGAGTTTCTGATAAAACTACTTATTTAAATAAGTTTGATATAGCTTATTGGTAAATACATTCTTAGGATCATAAACTTTTTTAAGTTCAATTATTTTTTCATAAC
>CAZKUQ010000137.1:0-5166 GCA_964555965.1 uncultured Coxiellaceae bacterium | reverse complement strand
ACGTCGAGTCGCGAAAGAATTGCGAGAATTAAGAGAAGTCGAGACAAAATTAGAAGACGTGAATTTGCAAATCAATCAATTATTGAAACAAAAAGAAGATTCGAATCAATTTGAAAGTCAATTAAATGAATTGAAAAATCGACAAACTAAAGCACGAGATGAGCTTAAAAAATTAGATGAAAATTACCTGGAGCAGATTAAAGTATTTAATCAGAAGGTAACTGATGCACAGATTGATTTTGCAGAAAAAGACGAAGAAATTTCACGTATGGAAGCACGGTACTATGCCAATATTTCAGCAAATTTGATGCTGAAAATTTTCAAAACTTTTATGTTTTTTTTGCGTTTTCAAAATGAAATGCAAAGTACTTACATAAAAAAAATTGATAAAATTCAAAAAAATTCTCGGGAATTATTGGGAAAAATGTCTACTGCAAAAGATAGGCTGGATGAATTTATTGACCAGTTGTGGTGTGATGAATTACAAAATATATCTGCACGAGATTTATATAATCAATATAAAAAAATGGATACAGATACGCAAGTTCGTTTATTAAATGAGGGTGAAATTGCTTTAAAAAAGCTATTTCCTGACAAGAATTCGCTGGTGAAGACAGAAAAAAAATCCTTTATTTCTGCTGCGGAATCACGTTTATTTCAAAAAATTAATCAGCCTTTCGTGATAAAAAAAGAAGAAAATTTATTAAAAAAATCACTTAAATTAGGCGAGGTTTCCGCATGAAATCACATGAAAATCACCTTGAAAATAAGCCTGAAAAACAAAATAAACTTGGATTTTTATCACGAATTTTTCATAAAAAATCGCAACAAAAGTCACAAAATTTTATAAAAAAATCAGATGAAATTTCTCAATTAAATTCATTACAACCCACGCTAGTTGATTTGTTTTCTGATATTAATTTACCAGATCCGCAGGCAATTATTTCTCCTGAAAAAGCAAAAAATGGGGCTCATACTTTTTTAGAAATGCTGATCTCATATTTTATTCAAGCGCGGCCATATTTTTTAATCGCTGATGGAAAACTAAAACAACAATTAATAATGTTGCACGATTTATACCTGCATTTGAAAGAATTAATCATTAAAACCGAAGAATCTAGACCTGAATTTCAAATCGATATTGATTTAATTAAGAGACGTGATGTGTATCAACAAGCATTTGATAAAAAAAATGCTGAATATCAAGAGTTAATGATTAATTATGATTCGATGAAACAAAAATGGCAGCGAGATATCCAAGAAATTGATCAGCAAACGGTGTTAATTAATGCCGAAACAATTGTGAAAAATCTACAAGGGTTTGCTTTAGCGCAAACATTAAATCAAGAAATTAGTGAGAATATTGCTCGCGTTGAGCAAGCCATGAATGCTCTTAATTGTTGCGCGCGATTTTTTTGTCGTGTACCTGCTTCAGTCCAACGTTTAAACCAACGTATTGATCAGTTAGAAAAGCAACGTACTAATTTATCGAATGACACAAATGCGTTACGTGAAAAAATGCTTTCGAGATTAAAAATCGAACGCGATATAAAAGAAGAAGCATTGAATACATTAATCAATAATCGCCCTGCGTTAGATGAAAGTGATTATGAGGCTTATATCATGATTGAAGGAAAAATCCGTGCAGCTGAAAATGAATATGTTCATCAAGTGTCGGATAATGTGATGTTTGATTTTGTTAGGCTTTATGATTTGTTATCTTCTATTAATAATGAATTAATTCATTTGTATGATGGGTCTTCTAAATCATCGCAAAATAATGTGCAAACATTTAAGACGTTGCGAGAAATTTTTCATGCAGCTAAAACAGAAATAAAAGATAGACTAAAAAATTTTTATTGTAATGAACCCGGTCGATTTTATTTTGAAGATTTCTTAAAAAAGTTTCGAGCAAATAAGGATGAATCTGTTCGTCAAGCGATGATGAATGGCCAGGCATCGCTTGACATGATTCGTGATATTTTTCCAAATTATCAGCCTGGCGCATCGTTTATTTTGGGTAAGAAATTGTAAGGGCTCAGGATGACACTAACTATATGACAAATAAAGATTGCGACGGAGCCTTTTAACTGCCTAACTTTACCGCCAATTCAGCCAAGCGTTTTCCTAACGCAAAACACAATCGTTGTTCTTCTTCAGTAACAGGATTTTTTCCGGAAGGCCCAGTCACATGTGTCGCACCATACGGCGTTCCGCCACTTTGCGTATTATTAAGATCTGCTTCTGTGTACGGAATGCCAAGCAAAACAAAACCTTGATGAAATAACGGGAGCATCATGCTGAGTAATGTTGATTCTTGCCCACCATGCAAGCTTGCGGTTGAACTAAACACAGCAGCAGGTTTATTCACTAAATTACCACCCAGCCACAAACCGCTAGTTTGATCGAGAAAATATTTTAAAGGTGCTGCCATATTGCCAAATCGAGTAGGACTGCCAAGTGCGAGTCCTGCACAATTTTTTAAATCATCAAGTGTGACGTAAGGTGCCCCACTATCTGGAATAACAGGATCAGTTGCTTCGGTGGTAGGAGAAACAGGAGGAACCGTGCGAATTTTTGCTTCTATTGCAGGTACCGATTCCACACCTCTCGCAATATGTTGCGCCATATGTTTTACCGCACCATAGCGGCTGTAATAAAGAACGAGCACGTACGACATTTTATTCTCCCTTATAACTAATCTTGGTGATGACCCAATCAAATAAACTATCAGGTAACAATCTTTTTAATAAAGCTAAACTTTTCGCAGGTAAACCGATAAAGTAATGCGCATGTGGATGAGAGCTTTCTAATGCGTGAATTAATTTTTTAGCAACAGCATCAGGCTTGAGTGCAAGTTTGCGATCCGTTTCACTTGGATTAAAGTATGATTTTTCCATTTGCGCATAAACTTTTTGATACCAAGAATTTCTTGATCGTAATGTTTGATCGTAATGTTGATAAGCATTTTTACGTAACGCGCTTACGATCGGTCCAGGATTGATAATCGAAACGAAAATATTGGTACCATGCAATTCCTGACGTAATGTGCTACTAAATCCTTCTAATGCAAATTTAGATGCATTATAAGCGCCATAATAAGGCATGGTGATGACACCTAAAATAGAACTGTTTTGAATAATACGCCCATATCCTTGTTTTCGCATGATAGGTAAAATTAATCGAGTGAGTTCTATCGGCCCAAACACATTGGTTTCAAATTGTTGACGTGACATCTCACGCGAAATATCTTCGATAGCACCTGCTTGTAGAAAACCTGCATTATTGAATAATGCGTACAATGTTCCATTGGTGCATGATAAAATTTCTTCGACTGCTTGTTGAATGGAAGCAGAATCATTGATATCTAAACAAAGACTTTCTAATCCTTCCGCATTTAATTTGGCCACATCATCTGGCTTGCGAGCTGTGGCAAAAACACGATAGCCACGCGCTTTTAGTATTTTGGCTGTTTCATAGCCAATCCCGCTTGAGCAGCCGGTGATGAGTATGGTTTTTTGTTGCATCATTTTCTCCCGCATTAATCGTTGGAGTTTACTCCAGATTCGTCATCCCCGCGAATGCGGGGATCTCTTGGGTGAGTTTCCCGTTTCCACGGGAATGACGACATTATATATTTGCATTAAAACAAATTGTCCAATTAGTCGATCTAAATTAAAATAGCCTGTTTTTTAAGAGGTGATTTATGCCAATTTATGAATATCAATGCCAATCATGCGGTCATCAGCATGAAGCGATACAAAAAATATCTGATCAACCTTTGATCGATTGCCCGGCATGTCATCAGCCATCGCTTTCAAAGCTCATCTCATCAACGAGTTTTCAGTTGAAGGGAACGGGTTGGTATGCAACTGATTTTCGTGACAAAGGCAAACCAAAACAAGACACGAAGACAGAAACGGATTCTGGTCAAAACGGCGGAAAAAATGCTGAATCTGCACCAGAAAAAAAATCTAATGATACGACAACAGGATAGCAATTATGTTGGGATATATACGAAATAGTTTTATTTCAGGCTTATTGGTTTGGTTGCCAATTTGGGTGACATGGCTCGCTCTGACCTTTTTGGTGGATTTATTGAGCAAATCACTTTTATTATTGCCGCCAGAATATCAGCCGGATAAGTTGCTTGGCGTTCATGTGCCAGGTATTGGTGTCGTTATCACCGTGTTAGTGATTCTATTTACTGGCATGTTTGCTGCCAATATTATTGGTCGTCGTTTTGTAGCACTTGGTGATGCAATCATGGCACGTATTCCACTCGTACGAACCATTTACACTGGCGTAAAACAAGTCACGCAAACGTTGTTTACACCAGGCGGACAATCATTTCGTAAAGTATTATTGGTTGAATTTCCTTGCCCAGGCATTTGGAGTGTGGCGTTTCAAACTGGAGAAGCAAATAAAGAAATTGAAAAATCACTGCAATCTGAGCCCATGGTCAGTTATTTTATTCCGACCACGCCTAATCCAACATCAGGATTTTTGATGATGGCACCAAAAAGTAAAGTGATTGAGCTCGATATGAGCGTAGATCAAGCATTAAAATTTGTTATTTCATTAGGAGTGGTGCAACCAAGTGCAACACCTAAAAAGAAAAATATTTAGACATAATAAAAAGGTAATTTTTCATGCGTAGTCATTATTGTGGTCAGGTGACAGCTGATCATTTAGATCAAGAAGTTAAATTAGCAGGATGGGTGCATCGTCGTCGTGATCACGGCGGCGTGATTTTTATTGATATGCGTGATCGCGAAGGTATTGTTCAAGCAGTCATTGCGCCAGAACAACAAGACGCCTTTGCAAAAGCAGAATCAGTGCGTAGTGAATTTGTGGTGCAAATAAAAGGTAACGTGCGTCGTCGCCCGCAAGGTACGGTGAATACAAATTTACGCACAGGCGAAATTGAAATTGCCGTGCAAGAATTAACGATTTTAAATCGTTCGGAACCATTACCATTTCCAATCGATGATGAATATCACGATGTGGGCGAAGAAACGCGTTTGCATTATCGTTATCTCGATATTCGTCGCCCAGAGATGTTGGAACGTTTAAAAATGCGCGCGAAAATTGCGAGTTTTCTGCGACATTATCTCGATAAACAAGGTTTTATGGATGTGGAAACACCATTCTTAACGCGAGCAA
>CAZKUQ010000136.1:0-5231 GCA_964555965.1 uncultured Coxiellaceae bacterium | reverse complement strand
AGCAGATTGCAGGATTTTTATTGAATTAAAAAGATGGGGTTGGCTGGACGTTTACAAAATAACCCAGTTATGGGTAAGCGAACCATTAACCTGTTGAAATAATTGAAAATGAGAGCGGCGCTTGGTAAATTTTGCCATTTTTAAACCCACCAAGGTTTTGCATGGAGTAAAAATGATACTAGTGCCGATCGTTGAAATTTTCTGTGATATTGATGAGTTTTACAAGGATCATATAAAAAAATCTGCAACTAAACTCCTTCCACTGCCCAAAGGCAAACGCCGAAGAAAAACTGAGTTGAGTGAAAGTGAAATGCTAACGATCATGATTTTATTTCACTTAAGCCACTATCGGACATTTAAAGATTTTTATATCGATTGTGTTTTAGGACAGCTTTCGAGGGAATTTCCCAAAGCATTAAGCTATCTATGCTTTGTTGCACTCATGCCAAGACTACTTGCATCACTCACAGCATACGTACTATCGAGAATGGGGAAGCATACCGGATTGTATTATTTGGATTCTACAAAGATAGTTGTATGCCACAATCGTTACATTTATAGAAATAAAGTTTTTAAGGGAATTGCTGAACGTGGGCATTGCTCCGTAGGCTTTTTTTATGGTTTCAAATTGCATTTAATTATAACAAGCCTATTCTTTTTGCTCAGGATTCTTATCCATAACTGAGGTTAAATATTTTTTTAATCCCCTCCTTCTTAAGATGCCAATTATCGATAAAATCAGCAGCAGATAAATGAACTTGCGCTGGGTCATAGGCACCTATCGTTTTTAATTGATATTTTTTAGCGACCATCTGAAAATATTTTTCAGCAACAAATACCATTTGATAATTTTGATTATTTTTTACAACTTGGTTATACTCCAATGGTTGCAAGGGCGGGAAATAAAAAACCACCTCCACTCCCTGTTTTAATAAATATTGAATAAATCGATCAAAAATAAACGCATAAGAAGAACTCAAGGTTGATTCTGTCCAAAAATCTTTCCAGCTATTTATATGATTCATCACATATAAGTTTGAGTCGCTAGAAGTCATGGCTTCTTCCGCCGGCGTTGGTAAACGTGCCCCATCTGGCTGGCGAATAAAACAGTTAGAACAGACCTCTCTCTTACTATCCAAAGTCATCACATCTTCTAACATATCCTGATTGTTTTTTGACTTAATGTGATGTTTAAATTTGTTTATAGAAGATTCCAAATAGGCGGAAGACAATAGCTGCAGGTATTTTTCAAAAAAGTTTATCATCTGATTAATCAATGCTAAACTTTCAATTCCTTGATTTTTAATTATAAGCTTACTTATTTCCTGGTACTCCTTCCTGTATTCACTTTTCCACAATTGTTGCGGATTAGACTTCGAAACAATCCAAGGATCTAAACAAATAATAACTACTTTGGGCTGAAATCCTCTTTTTTGAAGAATAGAATACAATGCCATATCATCCTGGAGACTCGCTGAAGAAACGCTGGCATTAAAAAATCTGGCTGTATGAAAAGTCGTATGTGTCAGCGGCATAATATGACTCGAGCCAAAAATGAGAATATCTGGCTGAAAAGATAATTTCTGCAACATCATTTTTTGAAGTAACCGCTCGTTATAATTTGATTGAACAATCACACTTTTATTTTGCAAAAGCGCTTGGGCCATCTTGCGTTCTATTACCGCCCCATGGAAAAATTCGTTACCTGGATCAACAAAAAAATTAAAAACCATAATGAAACCCAACAAAATTCCAACTGAGAATATGAAAGTAATAAGGAAGCGCTGATAAATTTTTTTTCTCATGATATCTCAAAAACTAAAATAAAGAAAAACGCTGGAGGTTTGTATAAAAAGAATGTCAAGTACAAACGCTGTAATGGTTAAAAAATTCCAAGCCAAACTTGGTCTCCAACATAACCAAGAATGAATTTTTTCTTTAAACGGATTGAGCGCAGCATTGTATTTATGCATCATTTGATAGGTATTTGGCATAATCCAAACGATGACAAGCGAAATAAAAATCCATACTATAGAATAAAAGTTTGCTACCGGATCTAAAATAGTCCAATCAGTTGGTGTTGTAAAGCGGATATGTAGTTTTAATAATACTATTTTAATCATATTCGGAACATGCCAATACCCTGGCAGAATGAGTTGTTTAAAAAACATCGCATGTAAAATCTGATACGCCGTAGAAAAATTAGACGAACGGAAAAACACCCAAGCAATCATGACTGATAAACAAGTGAAAAAACAAGCCATCATTCTCAGAAAAATACTGTTACTTGTTTTAATGCCTAACATTTTTTTAAACGCAACCCACCCATGATTAAAACATAAATAAATCCCATGCAAGCATCCCCAAGCAACAAATGTCCAATTAGCGCCGTGCCATAATCCGCCTAATAACATGGTGATGATAAGATTAATATAACGCCGAATAAATCCTTTACGATTTCCACCGAGTGGTATGTATAAATAATCACGTAAAAAACGTGATAATGTCATATTCCACCGACGCCAAAATTCTATAATATTATTTGCTTTATAGGGCGAGTAAAAATTAACAGGTAATTTAATACCTATTAAGTACGATAATCCTACCGCCATATCAGAATACCCTGAAAAATCGAAATATAATTCTAATGTATAAGACAAAGAAGCAATCCACGCATCTAATGCCGAAATATCAGATTGATACGAGTCATAAACGGGGCTAACAGAAATTGCCAAATGATCGGCCAAAATGATTTTTTTAAAAAGACCTATTACAAATATCACTAACCCAATAGAAAAGTTTCTATGATTAAATAGAAATGTTCTTTTTTTATCAAATTGAGGCATGACTTCTTTATGGTGAATAATAGGACCTGCTATAAGATGAGGATAATATGTCACAAACAAGGCATAATTGAGCAAGTGATATTGATGAACCAATCCTCGATAGCTATCAACCAAAAAAGCAATTTGAGTAAAAGTAAAAAAGGAAATCCCTATAGGCAATAAAATATTAACATTTGATAAGTGCTCGCCATGCATTAAATTGATCGTTTCGATAAAAAAATTAGTGTATTTAAAATAGGCTAACAAGCTGAGGTTAAAAATAAGACCCAAGCAAAGTAAATATTTTTTTTTAAGGTTCGAGGCGCTTGAAATGATTTGTTTACTGATAATAAAATTAATTAAAATAGAGAATAAAAGCAGAAATACATAATGATAATCATTCCATCCATAAAATATCACTGACGCTAAAAATAAGATAGCAAGACCTGCCTTTTGACTTTGTTTTGCTATTAAGAAAAATAAGAGAAGTGTAATGGGCAAAAAGAAAAAAATAAATACAACACTATTAAAAAGCATAGCAATTACTTTTTTATAAAAGTACGATTCAATGTTTGGACTTTCCCCATCGTATCGTGCCCGGGTTAATGTCCGAGGTTAATTTTTGAAATAATAAAATATCACCGCTTAAAAGTCAAACTAGATTTTTAAATAACTGTGCTATACTCTGAAAATATAAAATCTGAAAATAAAAGACCTGTGAAGGGTTACTATTATTTTAATAGATGGGAAATATGCTTCATCAAAGAAACTTTTTCAATATATGATTCATTACCTATAATGCCTACTGCTTCTGCACCTACTACATTACCGACAAATGCAATGATTTCTGAATCTGCATTCAGATAAGAATAAATTGCGGATAAAGCAAACACAGCATCTCCGGCGCCAACTCGATCTACTACCGTATTAACAAAAGCAGGTGCACTGCAAGCCGATTCTCCTTGTTTATTGACATAGACTCCGTTCTTCCCACAAGTAATCATCACATTATGATAATCATGTTCCTGCATCAATTTTTGGAGTTGTTCCGGGACAGAAAGATGTTTTTGGCGATAGTTTAGCTGTAATTCTCGTGTAGCAATTGAAACGAAATCTGCCTTTGGATACTTTGATATACAATTAAAACCATTATTGCCGGCATTTGCTTGTGTATTAACAGCTAAGAATTTCGCTTGATTTGTCAGAGTCTTGATACTGTTTTCGTCTAATAAGCCATGGCCATAATCAGCCACGATAGTTAAATCGTGATTCGCTAATAAAGAATGAAAGTAATCTTGCAATAATTCATTTTGGGAATCGTCCAAATAATCATCGTTAATCTCATACACTTCAAATAATTTTTGTCGCAAATATTCTTCTACATAACGGCGTTTAACAATAGTAGGAGATTTATTTTTATAAATAGCTACCATTTTTATATTCGGCTTAAGACTAGAACGGATCATGTCTTCGTATTCTGCATTTTCACCTAAATAAGTTAAGCAAGCTATTTCTTTACAAAAATCACTTAAGTGATTAGCTAATGCCAATACACCTCCGGCATAGGTTTTACTGTGCTGCTCTTTTGCAACCAAAGTGGGTTCTTTTCCAGCTTTGCCAAGGACCTCTGAAAAATGATAAATATCAATAATTGCTTCGCCAACGACTAATACCTTTAAATTTTTTGCTTGTTTTAATGGATCAAATATAGAATTTATATTGTATTTACTTTTAAAATCATCTAAATATTTGTCTACTTCCTCTGAAAAAGGTGAAAAAAATCTGTTTATCAAAGATGAGGAGCTAAAGGTGATATCATCAGTAAAAACAACTTTACCGCCAGCCATCCTAACTGCTTCAGCTTCGTCAATAATCTTACCCGTAATATCATTATTTGAATTTTGATATTCAGCACCCTTGACATAAACATGGGGTTTAATTTGTTGAATCGCTTCTATTGCTGTAGGCCAGTTATTAATAATAACAAAATCTACACAATCGAGCGCTGCAATCGCTTCTGCTCTCAACGTAGCTGTAAAATGAGGACGCCCGGGTCCTTTATTGACATAGTGGTCTGGCGTGATCGTCACGATTAAAATATCGCCATGGCGTTTTGCTTCTTTAAAATGACGGATATGACCAATGTGCAACAAATCAAATACACCATGGCACTGTACAATACGTAATGATTTATAACCACTTAATGTCTCTTGTAATTTTTTAAAATCAATAATTTTTCCTGTGGGAAATGTTGTAGCTAACATTTTTCTTCCTATAAATTAATTAACGTCAATATTGCGTAAGGATTTTGATCGAAAAATAACCGAAATCCTTACGCAATATTTGACGTATAGAGCGGATCCCGTGCAAATGCTGCGCATTTTACGGGATAACGTTCGTATTGCA
>CAZKUQ010000135.1:0-5283 GCA_964555965.1 uncultured Coxiellaceae bacterium | reverse complement strand
AATGCCATAACATTTTTCCATGCCTTTGATATCTGATCCCATACTTGAGTCCATTTTTTGAGACGAATTAGCAGCAATAACAGGACCTGTTAAGCTGATAGCTAAAATAGCTGTAATCGCTTGTTGAATGATTTTTTGATTTGACATGTAAGGCCTCCCACTATTTTTAAAGATGAAAATTTTCATCAAAAGCTTGGCGTGCGATAATCAAGCGCATAATTTCATTTGTGCCTTCTAGGATTTGATGCACGCGAAGATCACGAAAATATCGTTCAATGGGATATTCACGTATATAGCCATAACCACCGTGCAACTGTAATGCTTGATTACAAATCTGAAATCCCAAATCAGTTGCAAAACGTTTTGCCATAGCACAATACATAATGGCGCGAGGATCTTTGTGATCTAATGCATAAGCTGCTCTATGCACCATTAGTCGAGATGCTTCAAGCTCAGTCAGCATATCAGCAAAACGAAATTGTAACGCTTCAAATTCAACTAATTTTTGTTTGAATTGAGTGCGTTCAAGCATATATTGACGAGCAAGAGCAATACATTGCCGCGCCCCGCCCAATGAGCAAGCAGCAATATTAATACGGCCGCCATTCAATGCGGATAGCGCAATCTTGAACCCTTGTCCTTCAGTGCCAATTCGATTAGTAACAGGAACGCGACAATTTTCAAAAAACACCATGGTGGTTGGTTGACTATGCCAGCCTAACTTTTCTTCACGCTTACCAAAGCTGATGCCGTCACGATCTTTTTCAATCAGTAAACAAGTAATTCCTTGCGGGCCATCATTGCCGGTTCTCACCATACATACATAAATATCACTCGTTGAGCCGCCAGATATAAATGCTTTGGCGCCATTAACAACATAATCATCACCATCAAGTACAGCCGTTGTTTTAAGCGATGCAGCATCTGATCCTGAACTTGGTTCTGTGAGGCAATAGCTGCTAAAAAGTTCCATGGTGGTTAATTTAGGCAACCAAGATCGGCGTAAATTCTCATCAGCATAAGTATCAATTAACCAGCACACCATGTTGTGAATAGAAAGATAGGCAGCAGTCGATGGACAAGCAGAAGATAATTCTTCAAATATAATGGCACTATCAAGTCGTGTTAGTTCGCTACCGCCGACATCACTTTTGACATAGATGGCAGCCAATCCAAGTGCTGCTGCTTTACGCAGTATTTCAATAGGAAATATATGTTTTTCATCCCATTCTTTGGCAAAAGGTGCCATTTCATTTTCAGCAAAATCGCGCGCCATTTCTTGAATGGCCAATTGTTCTGATGACAAATTGAAATTCATATCCATGCTCCAGCATTTGGGATGTTCGAATCGTATAGAATCTGAGGTAATTCCTCAAGTCGCAAAATTAAATCATCTCATGAGCAAATAAATCTTCAACTGCTTCGCGATGTCGAATTAAGCGGATATTTGTTTTATCAACCAACACTTCAGCTGGTTTACATCGAGAATTATAATTTGAACTCATACTAAAACCGTAAGCACCAGCGCAATCAATTGCCAGATAATCCCCTGGTAAGATAGCAAGTTCGCGATTTTTACCGAGAAAATCAGCAGATTCGCAAACAGGCCCAGTAATATCATAATGTACTTTGGGCATATCGCGTAATTGAACTGGTAAAATCGGCTGCCAAGCATCATAAAGCGCAGGTCGCAATAAATCATTCATGCCTGCATCGGCAACAATAAAATTTTTATGCGGGGATTGTTTTAAATATTCAACTCGAGTTATCAATATGCCAGCATTACCAACAATCGCGCGACCTGGTTCCAAAATAATTTGTACAGGATCATTTTGAAATTGATGGATAATCGCATCCGCATAATTTTGTAGTGTTGGTGGAGACTCATGATGGTAGGTAATACCAAGACCACCGCCCACATTGATTTCATTGATAGAAAAATTCATTTTTATTAATTGCGTATAAATTTCAGCTAGCTGTTGTATCATTTTAATAAATGGTTTTAGTTCAGTAATTTGTGAGCCAATGTGAGCTGCAATGCCAATCAAATTTAATTTTGGAAAATTCACTAATAATTTGGCTAGTGGAATAACATCATCAAGTGCAATGCCAAATTTATTTTCTTTTAATCCAGTTGCGATATGAGTATGCGTATTAGGATTAACATCTGGATTGATTCGAAATGCGATATTTATTTTTTTATTTAATTTTTCAGCGATAGCATTCAAACGTATTAATTCAGGTTGTGATTCAACATCAAAACAATGAATTTGATGGTAAATGGCTTGTTCAATTTCAAATTCAGTTTTACCAACGCCAGAAAATACAGTCTTTTGGGTATCGCCATGAGCAGCAATGACACGCATTAACTCACCAAATGAAACAATATCAAAACCAGAATGTAAATTAGCTAATAAATTTAAAATAGCAAGATTACTATTGGCTTTTACTGCATAACAAATACGATGCGCTTTTGCTTGAAAAGCAGCATCAAATTGTCGCCAATTATTTTCGATCGCTTGTCGTGAGTAAACATAACAAGGTGTACCAAACTCTTGAGCAATTTTTTCAAGACTCACGTCTTCGATATAAAGCATTTGATGATGATAATGTAAGCAAGACATGATGCGTCCCGAAAAATAAAATGGCTTTTGTTGATTGCAATGAGTTTAGTCAGTCGCTAAATCACAATGCGCCTTGAGCCATTCGTTATAATCAGCAATATGCCCAAGTGAAGCATTTAAAAAACGTTGGGCTGATTGAGATAATTTTTTACTGATTTCATTCGTGAAACGTGCTTGAGTACAAATGATCTCATTAGCTGTTTTTGCCTTTTGCAAGCGATTTAAATTATCAATACTGGTAGTAAAGACATCGTTTAAAATAATCAGATTTTGTTCAATATAACGTTTAACTAAAGCATTTAGTTGCGGATCTTCAAGGTTCGGTAAGTTGTTTATTAAATCTGAAAAACGTTTCCAATTATTTTGAAATTCTTGATAAGGCATAATTAACTCCATGTTAATTTTTGTCCTGAAAAATAAATATTATAACTGAGGTTATTATACCGATCACACTTAAAGATGTGAAAACTTAATATTTGTAGATTATTTTTCTGACAAATGGACAATTTTCAACAAGTGAGGAGTTTGATCGATCAATTGCCAAATATGCATACTTTTTACTTTCTGATCGGAGGCAACTGCTGCTTGGTAATCAGGATGAATAGAAAGAGGGTAAATAAACCAAGATTGATTTTCTAATAGCAGAGTTGCAACTTCATGGCCGGTGTTGACTGAAAAACTTGAAAGTGAAATGGAAAGTCCTGTGCCAATAGCCTTAAGAACGGCTTCTTTCTGTGCCCATATTCGATAAAATGTATTAATTTGTTCACTATTTGACAATTCTGCCAGCGTATTATTTTCAGCTTGGCTAAAAAAACGTTTAGCAACATCTTTTTTATATGCTTGTTCTATTTTTTCAATATCTATTCCAATTAACATACCCAGGCCAAATGCATAAACTGCTATATCTGCAGAATGAGCTAAATTAAATTGAAATTTAGGAAGAATTGGTTGCAATAAATAAGGTTTCTTATGTTCTCCATAACCGAAACGAATATCTTCCGGACCCACATCAAGATATAAACTTAAAATTTGCCGCAATGCTGTTCTTGCAGCTATAAAACGTGTTTTATGTATAGGAAATCGAAGCTGATCTGCACGTTTCATTTCATCAGAAGATAATACTTTTTTTCTTTCATCTTCTTGAGTTGAGGTAAGAGATAAATCGGTTGTCCAGATATGTAATATTTGCGGATCGAGTTGAATCATAGAGATGCCATTATTTTTAAACATCATTCTACTGCTTTTTTTTGGTAAATTTCTATAAAATCTTGTGGTATCCTATTTAATGGTTATAACCGAAATGGCAAAAGGAGTTGTACATGAAAGAGTTAACACTTTATGGCTGGGTTGCTTTAATTATTGTATTAGTGGGCGGAATTAATTGGGGTTTAGTAGGTTTATTTAATATGAATATTGTGTCAGCTATTTTTGGCGACATGCTAGGCCGTTTATTATTTATTGTTGTTGGTGTTGCAGCTGGCTATCTCTGCTATCTCATTTATCTCGATAAATTTAAAAAATCATAATTTTTATAGACCTCTTTCTTTGAAGGAGGTCTTCTTTTAAATCAACGTTGTTCCTAATAGGTTTCCTATTAGATAAGTCAAACTTCCCGCGATTACGCCAACTAACAGCATTCGTATACCTTGCCAAATAGGATTACGATTAGTAAATAAGCTTAACATAGCGCCAATTATAAATAATGCGATGGCAGTAATGACAATACTGATAGTTAAGCTATTAGTCGCATGTAAAAACATAAATGGAATAAGAGGGATGACTGCACCAATTGCAAAAGAAAAAAATGAAGAAATCATTGCACCAATCGGTGAAACCATATCATCAGGATTCAAACCCAATTCTTCGCGTGCTAAGGTATCTAATCCCGTTTCAGGATTATCAATCATGAGCTTTGCTAGTTTAAATGCTTCTTCTTTCGGAACGCCGCGAGCTTGATAAATGAGATTAAGTTCTTCTGTTTCTTCTTCGGGATACTCCTTTAGTTCTTCGCGTTCGATCGCAATTTGGTATTCATAAACTTCACGTTGAGAACGAACAGAAATGTATTCACCAGCACCCATTGAGCAAGCACCTGCCAATAATCCAGCAACACCAGCAAGAATAATAAAATGTGCATCGGGATTTGCTCCAGCGACACCAAGAATGAGGCTCATATTAGAGACTAGTCCATCATTTATACCAAAAACTGCTGCGCGTAAGTTACTGATAGCGTTGAAGCTTGTGTGTCGATGTTCATTATGAAAATTAGTAAAAACAGACATACCACGAATTTTCATGGCAGATAAAATATAATGGATTCGATCCGCGCCTAATGTTTTAACGAGTAAGGCAACTAATTTTGTGCGCAGATCAGCACGAAAAACCAATGGTTCGTTGTTACCTTGAGCACGTATTTTTTTCTCCCATGCGTTCGCTTGTTTTTCTGCTGCTTCTCGTAAGTCAGAGAATAATTTTTTATGCAGAATATTTTTTTCAGATAGTGCCATGATGGAATAAAGATAGGCAGATCGTTTTTCTTCCCACCAATTATTAAAATAATCCATTTGTGTACATTCCAAGGTGATTAGTTTAGTCAGTTTATCAAAACTCGGCCACAAGCGACCGAGTTTTTTTATGTTTATATCGCTTCGCACGA
>CAZKUQ010000134.1:0-5300 GCA_964555965.1 uncultured Coxiellaceae bacterium | reverse complement strand
TAGTGAGCTTCGCTGGCATGACAATTTTTTTCCGGACACTAGTGCGCGAAGGCGGGGGCGGGAATGACATATTCTTAGAAAAACTAATGCGGATTCTCCAAACTTAACACCCCCGAATTAAAATCATACGCAAACAATTCTGCATAACGACCCCATTCGATCAGTGTGCGTAACACACGTTCTGCTTCTTCTTCCGATAAATAATCCTCTAACAATGATAGAAAATTTTCTTCCAAAGAACGGTGACGTGGATGGCGTTCAAGTTGATCGCAAATATATCGCGCGAGCGGCACGTATTTTTTAAGATGAATAGAAAAGATTTTTTTGCGTTCTTGAATATCCGCATCAGAAAATGTTTTGCCATCTTCCGTGATGGTAATATCACCTTTCGACACTTTAGCGAAATGTAAAATTTCCAGCAATTCGGTGAGCGGAAACAAATCATCAATATTTAACATCAACGTGTCAGCCACATCGGGTAAATCCATTTTACCTTGATGCTCTGGCGCATTTAAAATTTCGAGTAACCCAGTTACTTCTGCGACATTTGCCTCCGGTAATCGATAGCCCAAATCAAGCACAACATGACTTTCTGCACCTTCTTTTAATTTTTCATCGAGTGGTTGTGTTGTCATTAACGTATAAACACGATCAACTTGATTGCGAAAACGCGGATCCAAATCATTGCGTGGAAATGGTAATGTTACTTTCAAATCAGCACGAATCGTACCCGGATTACTGTTAAAAATTAATATGCGATCAGCAATCGTGATTGCTTCTTCAATGCTGTGTGTCACAAAAAGAATTGCGTTTAAGCCGGTTTTTTTACTTTGCCACAAATCAATTAAGTCATTACGTAAGTTATCTGCTGTTAATACATCCAATGCAGAAAATGGCTCATCCATTAATAAAATATCAGGATTAACCACTAGTGCGCGCGCAAATCCCACTCGTTGACGCATACCGCCAGATAATTCTTTTGGCAGCGCTGTTTCAAATCCATCGAGACCAATCATATCAATTGCTTTAATTGAACGAGCACGGCGCTCTTCGCGATCAACGCCAAGCGCTTCTAATCCAAGTTCCACATTTTGTAACACCGTAAGCCAGGGCAATAATGCAAACGTTTGAAAAACCATGGAAATGCCGCGCACTGGGCGATTGACTAATCGTCCTCGATAATAAACATTGCCGTGACTTGGTTGAATTAATCCAGCAATAATGCGTAATAATGTGGATTTGCCAGAACCGGATTTACCTAAAATAGCAACGATTTCACCTTCATAAATACGCAGGTTAATATCATCTAACACCAGCAATTCTTGTCTATCGCCAGTTTTAAATGATTTTTGAATATCCACCACTTCAATGATTGGACCTGACATAAACTACTCCAGTAAAAAACGATTCTCAGCATACTCATAGAGTGGCCGCCATACGAGGCGATTAAACACTAACACGAGAAAACACATGACACCAATACCAAGCGCGGTACGCGAAAAATTGCCGGCCGTTGTGTATTGCGAAATGTAAGAACCAAGTCCGATGGCGACTAATTTTTCATTTCCCCACACTGCTACTTCTGACAAAATACTTGCGTTCCATGCGCCGCCTGATGCTGTAATCGCACCGGTAACATAGTATGGAAAAATACCAGGTAATAATAATCGACTCCAGCGCAACCATCCTGCGACACCAAAATTATCGCTGACTTGCAGCAAATCTTTTGGCAACACAGAAGCACCAGCAATCACGTTAAATAAAATGTACCACTGCGCACCTAAAATCATGAGCGGCGTTAGCCAAATATTTGGGCTCAAATGATAATGCACAATAAAAATTACAATGAAGGGATAAAATAAATTTGCTGGAAACGCTGCAAGAATTTGCGCAATCGGCTGCGCAAATCGCGTAACTTGCGGTCGTAGTCCAATCCAAATTCCTGCTGGCACCCAAATAACAGAACACAACAAAATCAGGATAAACACACGGCTAGCCGTAATAATGCCGAGTAAAAAAACATGCGCTATTTCGATCAATGAAATATTTTGCCAAATATAATAAATGAGAAATACGATTGAACCGCTTGCCAACAAAATCAAAATGACATTCCACAACATCGCCGCAAATTGTTCGCGTGCCATTTTTTTGCTTGCTCTCACGGCAGAAATTTCTACTGATCGCAAAAAACGAATATTAACAAAAGCATCGAATAATTGTGTTATTTTTTGTCCCAGATTTCGTAGTACACGCGTGCGATGAAATAAATTGATTACCCATGATTCTGCGCTTTTATCGGTTGCTTGATGCTCTGATTTAAATCGGTCCGCCCATGCCACAAGAGGCCGAAATAATAATTGATCATAAATTAAAATCACCACAAACATGGTCAATACAGCATAACCAATGGCGGTCATGTTAGTTGCTTGAATAGCCGCTGCAATAAAAGAACCAATGCCCGGTAATAAAATTTGTTGATTCGACACAGTTATCGCTTCAGCAGCCACGACAAAAAACCAACCAGCAGACATCGATGCCATCGTGTTCCATAACAAACTCGGCATGGAATATGGCACTTCAATACGCCAAAATCGTTGCCATGCTGAAAGATGCAACATGTGTGCAGCTTCTTTCACCTCTGCTGGGACAGTGCGAACAGTTTGATAAAAACCAAATGTCATGTTCCATGCTTGTGAAGTAAAAATAGCGAAAATCGCTGCACACTCTGGCCCCAACATGCTCCCAGGAAATAACGCAATAAAACCTGCAATCGTGACTGATAAAAATCCGAGAATCGGTACAGATTGCAACACATCAATTAATGGAATAATTAAACGTTCTGCGCGTTTACTTTTTGCAGCCCACGTGCCAAAAATAAATGTAAATAATAATGAAAACAATAATGCGATTAACATACGCATGACTGTTCGTGCCGCATAAAAAGGTAAAATATGTATGTTTAATGAGATAGGAATGACTTCACCTAATTGATAAGGTGTTGCCATTTGCTTTGCATTCCAAGCAAAAAAACTAATGACCGCGAGTACCAATAAAAACGCCAACATATCCCAATGATTGGGATATAATCGCGCACGATAAGCCGTGATAAATTTGGTACGAATGAAGCTCATAACTTTCTACCGCCATCCACATCAAGCACTTGACCAGAAACATAATCTCCATCACGCACAAAAAATAAAACTGCTTTTGCAATATCAACAGCACTTCCGACACGTTTCAATGCTGTCGTATTAATAATTTTTTGTTTTTCTTCTTCTGACAAAACATTTTCACCTTCTGGCCAAATAATTGCGCCAGGTGCAACAGCATTCACACGCACATGAGGCCCCAATTCTTTTGCTAATGCTTTTGTCATCATCAATAAACCGCTTTTTGAAATGCAATAAACGGAATAATCTCGCAACGGACGTTCGGCATGAATATCAGTAATATTGACAATCACACCTTTTGATTTTGTTAAGTGCGGTGCGGCTGCTTGCGATAAAAAAAATGGGGCTTTCAAGTTGCTATTTAATAAATCATCCCAAGCATATTCAGTGACTTCGCCAATCGCAGTGCGATAAAATCGCGAGGCATTATTAACTAATACATCTAATTGTCCCCATTCTTTAACGCTTTTCTCAATAATAAATTGGTGATTTTCGATTTCTTGCAACTCGCCACTCACCATGATGGCTGAATGCTTGCGTGTCTGATTGAGCTCGTTACATAAGCCTTTCGCTTCTTCTTCGGAAATATGAAAATGCAGCGCGATATTCATCCCCGCATCGTGCAATGTGCGTGCAATTTCTGCGCCAATACGTCTTGCCGCACCGGTAACTAATGCAACTTTTCCAGCCAACGGATTCTTTTGCATGTTATTATCCTTTAAAATTCGATTCTTGAGAATTTATCCATCATAACGTTAACATCACAAACTATGAAGAATTTTTATCGCAGCCAACAATGTATGAGCCTTATTTCACGAGAAATTGACACAAATGGCGGTGCCATTTCATTCGCAACATTCATGGAACTTGCGCTTTATCATCCTATCGTTGGCTATTACAATTCGCCAAATTTTTCGCTTGGAAATGACGGAGATTTCATCACTGCGCCGCATATTTCATCGTTATTTGCTAAGTGTTTAGCACGTCAATGTGCGTCTATTTTACAAGCACTTTCGAGCAAAAATATACTTGAATTAGGCCCTGGCGAAGCACGTTTGACCGCTGATTTATTACATGAATTACAGCAACAAAACTGCTTGCCTGAACATTATTTTTTATATGAAATCAGCGAAAATTTACGCCAAAAACAGCAGGATTTTTTACAAAAAACCTGTCCGCAATGGATGAATCGCATCGTATTTTTAAATGAAATTCCTGAAAAATTTTCTGGTTTGATCATTGGAAATGAAGTGCTCGATGCCATACCAGTTGACCTCTTTGCTATTGAAAATCACACGTTAAAAGAACGTTGCGTCGCGCAAAAAAATGGTGAATTTTATTGGCTGAATCACGAGCCTCAGTCAGCTATTTTTGCTGAAAATGGGGCCCATATTTTAAGACAATATGCGCTGCCAAATGGTTATCAATCTGAATTACATCTTCAGTTAGCTTCGTTTATTCAACGTATTTCACGCGCATTAACCCAAGGTGTTGCTATTTTTATTGATTATGGTTACGCGGAAGCAGAATATTATCATCCTGAACGTACACAAGGGACATTGACTTGCTTTTATCGCCATCAAAAACACGGCAATCCTCTGATTAATCCTGGCGCACAAGACATCACCGCACATGTAAATTTCACGCGTGTTATTGAAGTTGCAGCAGAAAATGGCTGTGAATTAGCCGGCTACACCACACAAGCTGCATTTTTGTTAGCCTGCGGATTATTGGATTTAGCAGCGGAGGAAGAAAAAAATTTATCATCTACTCAAGAATTTAAATTGCATCAAGCGATTAAAACACTGACGTTACCAACTGAGATGGGCGAGATAGTAAAGGTGATGGCGTTGAGCAAACATTTCGATTTACCGCTTACTGGGTTTGCATTTCAAGATAGAAGACGTGATTTATAAAGCTGTGTATAATTCGCCGCTCAGCACAAAAATAAACGAGTCATTCCCGCGCATGCGGGAATCTTGTGAAATCGGATCTGTCATTCCCGCGCATGCGGGAATCTTGTGAAATCGGATCTGTCATTCCCGCGCATGCGGGAATCTTGTGAAATCGGATCTGTCATTCCCGCGCATGCGGGAATCTTGTGAAATCGGATCTGTCATTCCCGCGCAT
>CAZKUQ010000133.1:0-5345 GCA_964555965.1 uncultured Coxiellaceae bacterium | reverse complement strand
TTGGCTGCCTGCTTTATTTGGGGCGTTATGATTTTATGGAGTGTTTAATTAATGAAAGTGGCAACACATACATTTGATGCGGTTATTGTTGGCGGAGGTGGTGCAGGTCTTCGTTCTGCGTTAGAGCTTTCACAATCAGGTCTTAATGTCGCTGTTCTTTCTAAGGTTTTTCCTACGCGTTCACATACTGTTTCAGCGCAAGGTGGTATTAATGCAGCATTAGGTAATATTGAACCGGATGATTGGCGTTGGCACATGTATGATACCGTCGTGGGTTCAGATTTTTTGGGTGATCAAGATGCGATTGAATATATGTGTAAAAATGCGCCACAAACAATCTATGAATTAGAACATATGGGATTGCCATTTTCGCGCTTGGATGATGGAAAAATTTATCAGCGCGCATTTGGTGGCGCAACGCGTGAATACGGAAAAGAACAAGCTCATCGCACATGTTGTGCAGCAGATAGAACGGGTCATGCCATGTTGCATGCGTTATATCAAAAAAATGTGCAAGCGAAAGCCTGTTTTTTTAATGAATGGTTTGCAATTGATTTAGTCAAAACGTCTACTGGGATTGCTGGTGTGACCGCAATCTGCATTGAAACAGGCGAAATTGTTTTTGTCAAAGCTAAAGCAACGATTTTAGCAACGGGTGGTGCGGGAAGAATTTTCCAATCAACAACGAATGCGCATATTAATACTGGCGATGGGTTAGGTATGTCACTTCGTGTTGGTTTGCCATTACAAGATATGGAATTTTGGCAATTCCATCCAACCGGTATCTATGGATCAGGTTCATTAATTAGCGAAAGCGTACGCGGCGAAGGTGGTTATCTCATTAATAAAAATGGTGAGCGATACATGGAACGTTATGCGCCACATCTTAAAGATTTATCATGTCGTGATATTGTTTCGCGATCTTCTGCTATTGAAATTCGTGAAGGCCGAGGTTGCGGTCCAAAAGGTGATTATTTATTGCTAAAAGCTGATCATCTTGGCGAAGAATTAATTAAAGCGCGTTTACCTGCTATACGTGAATTAGCAATTACTTTTGCAGGAGTTGATCCAATCAAAGAAGCTATTCCTGTTGTACCAACTTGCCATTATTTAATGGGCGGTGTTCCAACGAATTATCATGGCCAAGCTATTACACAAGATAAAAGCGGCAACGATGAAATTGTTAAAGGGTTATATGCGGCAGGAGAGTGTGCGTGTGTTTCAGTACATGGCGCAAATCGATTAGGAGCAAATTCATTGCTTGATTTAGTCGTATTTGGTCGTGCTGCAGGTATGCATGCGAAAGAAAGCATTGAGCAAGGATTAGATTTCTGTGAAGCAAATTCAGCAGAAATTGAAGAAGCTTTATCACGTGTGTATCGTTGGAATGGAAATTCAAAGGGTGAAAGTGTTGAAAATATTCGTACTGAGTTGCAAAAAGTGATGCAAGATGATTTTGGTGTATTTCGCACCGAAGAATACATGCAAAAAGGTTTCGATAAATTAGAAGAATTACGTGATCGATTAAACTATGCCTCCATTATAGATAAAAGTAATTGTTTTAATACAGCTAGAATAGAAGCGCTCGAGCTTGATAACTTAATGATGACTGCTATTGCTACGGCACATTCAGCAGAAGTGCGAAAAGAAAGTCGCGGCGCACATGCACGATCTGATTACCCAGAACGTGATGATGCAAATTGGCTAAAGCATTCGCTTTATTTTGAAGATGGTAGAATTACCTTTCGTGCTGTCAATATGAAGCCGGAAGGAATGGAACCAATCAAGCTCACGAATCGTGAAGAAAAACATTAATGAATATTATTTGCTGAGGATATAGATATGCGCTTTTCCATCTACCGCTACAATCCTGAAAAAGATGAAAAACCATACATGCAAGATTTTGATGTTGATGTGAAAGAAAATAATTGCATCATGGTATTAGATGCGCTACTGACGATTAAGAATAAAATGGATGAAACACTAACACTGCGACGTTCTTGTCGTGAAGGGGTGTGTGGTTCCGATGGTATGAATATTAATGGGAAGAATCGATTAGCATGTACGACACATCTTACTGCATTACAAGAACCGATCATTATTCGTCCCTTACCAGGACTTCCGATTATTCGAGATTTAGTCGTTGATATGACACAGTTTTATCAGCAATATGAAAAAGCTAAACCTTATCTGTTGAATGATCAACCGGCGCCAGCAACTGAACGGCTACAGTCGCCGGAAGATCGCGCAAAATTAGATGGGTTATACGAATGTATACTATGTGCTTGTTGTACGAGTTCTTGTCCTTCATTCTGGTGGAATCCTGATAAGTACATGGGGCCGGCTGCATTATTACACGCGTATCGTTTTATTGCTGACAGTCGTGATACAGCAACACAGGAACGTCTGGCAGATTTAGCTGATCCATTCAGCCTTTTCCGTTGTCGTGGTATTATGAATTGCGTTGATGTATGCCCTAAGGAGCTAAATCCGTTGGAAGCAATTAATAATATCAAAGAAAAAATGCTTGAAGAATCAGTTTGAGACCTATATTGTAACATATTGAAAAGAGTAATAATTTGACATGTCCACCCAATCTAAGAGTATGCAAGAGTTGTGGCAGGATTCATATCTTGCTGCTGGAAACGAAGGTTATTTAGAAGATCTTTATGAAACTTATTTGGAAAACCCGCAAACAGTTGCCCCTGAATGGCGAAATTATTTTGATCAACTAACACGTAATATGAGTCGGGCTGGTGGAGAAGTTTCCCATGCCGCCATACGGCAGTATTTTTTAAAGCTGGCTCAGCAATCTGGGAAAACATCTGCTGTTAGTATGGAATCTTATCAAGATCAACGACAAGAACGTGTGATTGAAATGATTACAGCGTATCGTCGTCTTGGACATCTGCAAGCAAATGTAGATCCACTTGGTATCAATAAGGGGATTTACAGTCCGACACTTGAACTCGCTTATTATGGTTTTTCTGACCAAGATCTAAATAAAATTTATCATGTTGGTTCATTTACTGGATTAAATAAAGCGTCTGCTTCATTACGCGAAATTTATGAAGGATTGCGGCACGTCTATTGCAGCACGATTGGTTTTGAATATATGCATATCAATCGTACTGACGAAGTGGATTGGATACGTGAACGTATTGAACAAGGTTGGGCAAGCTTTAATCCATCGAATGAAGAAAAAAAACGTATTTTAAATCGTCTTGTGGTGGCAGATGGTTTGGAAAAATATCTTGGCTTTAAATATGTTGGTCAAAAAAGATTTTCACTTGAAGGTGGTGACAGTTTCATTCCCATGATGGATGCCATTGTTAATCGAAGCGTTCAAAGCGGTGTAAAAGAAATTATTATTGGTATGGCGCATCGCGGTCGCTTAAATGTGTTAGTGAATGTGGTTGGTAAAGATACGAAAGATATTTTTGATGCCTTTGAAGGAAAAGGTATATTGCCAACACATTCAGGTGATGTGAAATATCACATTGGCTGCTCATCAAATGTAAAAACGCCATATGGTTTGGTGCATGTTGCATTAGCTTTTAACCCATCTCATTTAGAAATTGTTGCTCCTGTCGTACAAGGCTCCGTGCGTGCTCGTCAACGACGTCGTCGTGATACGAATCATGAACAAGTAGTGCCGATTCAAATTCATGGTGATGCAGCATTTGCGGGGCAAGGCGTAGTGATGGAGACATTTAACATGTCTCAAGCGCGTTGGTTTACAATCGGCGGATCAATACATATTGTGATTAATAACCAAGTTGGATTTACAACCAGTAATCCACTAGATGCACGTTCAACGATTTATTGTACTGACATTGCTAAAATGGTTGAAGCACCTATTCTTCATGTCAATGCAAATGATCCGGAGGCTGCTTATTTTGCTGCATTATTTGCAATCGATTATCGTAATCGCTTTAAGCGCGATGTCGTGATTGATTTAGTTTGTTATCGTCGTCATGGACATAACGAAACAGATGAGCCTTCTGCAACACAACCCGTCATGTATAAGATTATTAAAGCAATGGAAGCGCCATATGTTTCTTATGCTAAACAATTAGTTGAAGAAGGCATTATTGAATCGGGTCTTGAAAAGAAAATGGCGGCTGAATATCGCGACGCACTCGATCAAGATAAACCAGTAGTGGATATTACTACGGATAAAGCTGCTTATGAATTTTCAGTAAAATGGGACAAATATATCGGAACGTCTTGGACTGATAAAGTTGTAACAGCGGTGCCAAAACAGCGAATCAAACAAATTGCAAAACAATTAGAAACATTACCGAATGGTTTTGTTGTGCAGCCGCAAGTAAGAAAAATGCTTGAGGCACAAAAGAAAATGACAGAGGGTGAACTACCAATCAATTGGGGTTATGCAGAAACCATGGCATTTGCCACTTTGTTAGATGATGGCTATCCCATTCGTCTTTGTGGACAAGATGCGGCACGTGGTACTTTTGCTCATCGCCATGCCGTTTTACATGATCAAAACACAGATGAAATTTATATTCCACTCAGTCATATTTCTGATAAACAAGCGCAAATTAATATTGTGGATTCACTCTTATCAGAAGAAGCAGTATTGGCATTTGAATATGGTTATTCTACTGCTGACCCCATGTTTTTAGATATATGGGAAGCACAATTTGGTGATTTTGCTAATGGGGCACAAGTAGTTATCGACCAATTTATTAGTTCAGGTGAACAAAAATGGAATCGTTTGTGCGGCTTGGTCATGTTGCTGCCGCATGGTTTCGAAGGCCAAGGACCAGAACACTCATCCGCACGTATAGAGCGATATCTACAACTTTGTGCGCAAGATAATATGCAAGTTTGTGTTCCAACAACGCCAGCACAAATTTTTCATATCTTGCGTCGTCAAATGATTCGACCTTATCGTAAACCATTAATTATCATGTCACCGAAAAGTGCATTACGTCATCCACTTGCTATATCAAACATTAATGAATTAAGTGATAGTGAATTTCAATTAATTATTCCTGAAATTGATAAGCTAGATGCGAAAAAAGTAGAACGAGTCATCTTCTGTACTGGCAAAATATATTATGCCTTATTAGAAAAACGCCGCGAACAAAAACAAAATAACGTTGCCATTGTCCGTGTAGAGCAACTTTATCCGTTTCCAGAAGAAGCATGTAAACAAATTTTAAAAACTTATCATAACGCAACTGATATTTTGTGGTGCCAAGAAGAACCACAAAATCAAGGCGCATGGTTAACCATGCAACCATACATCAGCACGTTGCTTAACAAAAATCAAACATTAACATATGCAGGGCGACCAACTGCTGCATCTCCAGCAG
>CAZKUQ010000132.1:0-5370 GCA_964555965.1 uncultured Coxiellaceae bacterium | reverse complement strand
GCATGCTTTTAGCTGGCATGACAGAAATACTCTTAACTTAATGGCAGTGAGGGTTGGAGAGAGGAGGATAAAAATGTGCGGCATTGTTGGCATATATAGTCACGAACCAGTAGTAGCTGAGTTGTATGATAGTCTCATTCATTTGCAACATCGTGGACAAGATGCCGCGGGTATTATCACGTGTGATGAACGCTTTTATCCCAAACATGGGCTTGGTTTAGTGCGCGAAATTTTTTCGCCGCAAGAATTGTTACCACTAAAAGGTAACATAGGAATTGCGCACACTCGTTATCCAACAGCCGGTGGCTACAGTGAAGCAGATATTCAACCATTATGGATTGGCAGTCCTCGCGGCATTGCGATTGCGCATAATGGTAATCTGGTTAATTATCAAGAGCTCGCTAATCACATTCGTTATAAACAACACCGACATTTAAATTCATCAATTGATACAGAAGCCTTATTATTATTGCTTGCTGATTATCTCGCAGTGGGATCATATGCGGATAACGATGACGATGAATTTTTTCAGCAACTCTGTACAGCAGTGAAAAAAATCCATGACACAGTGGAGGGTTCTTATTCGATTGTGGGAATGATCATTGGTAAAGGTTTAATTGCCTTCCGCGATCCGCATGGTATTCGCCCATTAGTATGGGGCGAGCGGCAACGCGAAGATGGCAGTAGTGATTATATATTTGCGTCTGAGACGACAGCATTTTATGCATTGGGATTTGAATTTAAAGGTGATTTGGAACCAGGTGAAGTAGCTTATGTGAATCATCATGGCAAATTATTTCGTCAAGTGTTAACGACAAAAGAATTTAAACCATGTGTATTTGAATATGTTTATTTTGCCAGACCAGATTCGACATTAAATGGTGTGAGTGTTTACCGTTCACGCTTACGTATGGGACAAAATTTAGCGAAACATTGGAAGCAAGTTTATCCAGATGTTATTCCCGATGTTGTTATTCCTGCGCCATTCACAGCAAACACAGCAGCACTTTCATTTGCACATGAAATAGGAGTACGTTATTCCGAGGGATTATATAAAAATCCTTTTATTGGCCGCACATTCATTATGCCAAATCAAAAAGCACGTTCACGTAGTGTGCGGTATAAATTAACACCGCAAAAAACAGAAATCGAAAATAAAAAAGTATTAGTAGTCGATGACAGTATTGTACGCGGCACAACTTCACGTGAAATTATTAAAATGATTCGTGAATATGGCGCAAAAGAAATTTATTTAGTGTCATCATGTCCGCCAATAAAAAACCCTTGTTTTTATGGGATTGATATCCCATCACGTAAAGAATTAATTGCTGCAACACACACGAATGATGACATTCGTGATTATCTTGGCGTGAATTATTTATTGTATCAAACACAAGAAGATTTAGTCGAAGCAGTGACTCGCCGCGGCCAACATCATATTGCCCAACCTTGCATGGCTTGCATGGATGGTAATTATATTTGCGGCAAGATCACGGAAGAAAAAATTTGTGCTTGGGAAAAACAGCGTGAAGCAGACAGGTCGTGACTACATTAAAAAACAAACCTTTCACGCAATTCTTAAGATTAATTTCATAATTTTTTCTGATAAATCATATAAATAGATTTTTCCTCGTAAAATGATCTATACTTTTATAGTGAGTTTATAGAGAGTGAATTTTTTAAAAAAAACGAGGTTAATATGCAATTCCATCAAGATAATCCCGAATATCATTCTATAGATTACATCCAGCGAAATCGGAACTTACAGGTTCAGAAAAGTTTATTAACAGAACGAAAAGGAGAGATAAAAACGCTAACAGGTAATAATAAAAAAAATACTGCACGTCTAATAGAAAATCATAAGAAAAATATAAAAAAATTTGAATTCCTAAATAAAAAACTAGCTAAATATGAAAAGAAATATGTAGAAATAGCAAGGAAAATTGGCGAGACTAAGAAAGAAATTATGAATGCGGTTGAAGATAGACAACAGGATGTTAAATTTTTTCAATGGCTGAAAGAATGGGCGATAAACGATCTTAATAATGCTTTGAAAAAGTTATCTGGAGATATTCAATCTATATCGCATCAATACGAAAAAAAATTTGATTCATTTTTTTCGTTTTTTTCGTCTGATAAATTGCAAACTGCAACCACAACATTCGATAAACAATGTGAAGCATGTGAACGTTTAACTGCTCCATACGAAAAAAATAAAAAGAGTGATTCATTGCATGAAAAAAGACATTCAAAAATCCCGAATGAAGTTATTCAATCTGCATTAAAAAGTTATAACGATGCTGAGGTTAGAAAAATTCAAGCACTAGAAGCGTATAGAAGTGGCAATATTAATAGAGCGTCGCCTGCTTTTCGTGCATCAAAGGAATTACGGGAATATTTGTTACATGAATTGAGAAAGGTGAATCAGCAGCCAGAAAAAAAACAGGAAATTGAAGAAAAGGAAATTGAAGAAAATAGCACTAAATTAAAAAAATAAATATCATTTAAAAATGAGGCTCGCCATGACAAACCATCATGATGACGATAATCAGTATCATTCTGAGGACCATATACAGAGGCAATTGAATTTAAAATCAAAAAAGGCAATTGTTGAAGCTTTAAAAAAAGATATTCAGAATGAAGTAGGCAAGAAGAGAGAAAATACTGAAATTAAAATTAAACAACAAAAAAATAATATTAAAAAATTAGAATATATAAATAAACAGTTAGTTGAACATGAAAAGAAATATATAGAGATAGCAAAAAAAATTGATATCATTAAACAATTAACTGATTCGCTTAAACAAAAGCAAAATCCCGGTCTTTTAGACAAGTTGTTAACAGATTTAGATAATGCATTTGTTCGTTTATCTACTGCTATTCAATCTATATCGCAACAATACGATAGAAAATTTGATGCTTCATTTTTTTCATTTACAAAATATCACGTAAAAACTGCTAAAAATAATTTTAATAAAGCATATAAGGATTGTAGCGAGTTAATTGATTTGTTCCAGAACGAAACGGAAAAACATGATTCATGGCGAGATAAAAGAGATTCAAGAGTGAAAATTCCAAGTAGTTATATTCAACAAGCGTTTAAAGAATACAATGAAGGTATTATCAATAAAAAGCAAGCATTAGAGAGATTTGCAAAAGGCGATATTAATGAAAATTCAGCCGGTTATCGTGAATCAAGAAAGTTACTTGGAGATTTGCTAAGCGACTTAGATAAGTTGAATAAGCAAGAAATCGAACAAGAAATTGAAAATAATGACAACAAATTACCTAAATCAAAATAATATTTTTTGAGTGATATTTTCGTTCCATATTTCTAATTGAATTTGCTATAGTCATCATCCATTGAAGATGACATCAATCTTGAGGCTTGCATGAATATTTTAATTATTGGCTCGGGTGCGCGTGAGCATGCTATTGCAGCTGCGCTGCATCGATCTCCTCAGCAGCCGCGTATTTTTTGCTGCGGTATGACATTAAATCCAGGCATCAAACAAATGGCGCATCATTATTGGGTGGGTGATACCACTGATATTGAAGCTGTCACACAAATGGCAAAAGAATGGCAAACTGGTCTTGCCATCATTGGTCCTGAATCGCCATTAGAAAAAGGTTTGGCTGATGCATTGTGGCAAGTGGCTATTCCCACTATTGGTCCAAAGAAAAAATTAGCACAAATCGAAACCAGTAAAAGTTTTACGCGTGAATTAATGCAAAAATACAACGTTCCTGGCCTACCAAAATATCAAGTGTTTCATGATATCAATGGCGTGGAAAATTTTTTACATGAATTGGGTGAAGGTCAATATGTATTAAAAGCAAATGGTTTAATGGGCGGTAAAGGTGTGAAAGTTGCTGGCGATCATTTGCATAATTTCAAAGAAGCTCTCGATTATGCACAAGAAATTTTTGCATCCAAGCAAGCATTAGTCATTGAGCAAAAATTAATTGGCGAAGAATTTTCTTTTATGGGATTTTGCGATGGCGAACATATTTTTCCTATGCCAATCGTGCAAGATCATAAACGTGCTTATGTTGATGACAAAGGCCCCAATACCGGCGGTATGGGAAGCTATTCAGATGCTAATCATCGCTTACCATTTTTAACTGAAAAAGATCTTCAAGAGGCATGGAAAATTAATGAAGCTGTTTTCCATGCGTTAATGCAAGAAGAAAATGATAAATATATTGGCGTATTATACGGCAGCTTTATTGCGACACGTGATGGTGTTTCAGTCATTGAATTTAATGCCCGCTTTGGTGATCCAGAAGCATTAAATGTGCTAACTATTTTAGAGTCAGACTTTGTCACTATTTGTCAATCGATGGTGACAGGTAGTTTATCAGCAGAGCAAGTGCAATTTTCAAAACATGCAACCGTTTGTAAATATGCCGTACCGAATGGCTATCCAGATAATCCAATAAAAAATGCACCGATTGATATTGCGGCAGTAAAAAATAAAGCAAATTTATATTTGGCTGCAGTCGATGCTATCGATGGAAAAATTTATGCGACTGGATCACGTGCAGCGGCTTACGTTGGTGTGGCTGATAATATTTCTTGTGCAGAAGAAATTGCTGAGAAAGAAGTGCGCGGTATAGATGGTTCATTGTTTCATCGCGAAGATATTGGTACTGATCGCTTGATTCAACATCGCATTGATCACATGCGAAGGCTGCGCGCGGAATGATACGTTTAGGTATATTAGGTTCAACACGCGGCACGAATATGCTCGCGATTATTGATGCGATTGAAAAGAAAAAATTATCGGCAACGATCGAAATTGTTATTAGTAACAAAGCCGAAGCGATGATTCTTGAGCGGGCTAAATCCTATCATTTACCAACACAATTTATTGACGGCAAAAATATACCGCGTGAAATTTTCGACCAACAAGTATCAAAAGTATTGCATGATCATCAAGTTGATTTAGTCGTGTTAATTGGTTATATGCGTATTTTATCCGCGGATTTTGTGCGTGAATGGGAAAATAAAATTATTAATATTCATCCTTCATTATTACCTGCGTTTGCGGGCAAAATGGATTTAGATGTGCATCGTGATGTGTTAGCAGCAGGGGTTAAAGAAACAGGTTGTACCGTCCATTTTGTCACAGAAGAAGTCGATGCAGGTCCCATTATTGTGCAGAAAAAATGTATGGTTTTAGATAATGACACACCCGAGAGTTTGAAGTCCCGCGTGCAATCATTAGAAGGTGAAGCAATGGTTGAGGCGATTACAATGCAAACGTTCACGACCTAATAACGAACGTCTAATCGCGGCCAAAGTTGAACGAAAAATTATCGTCAACATGCTCCCACGCCGATGCTGCGCTTTCTCCTCGATTTTTC
>CAZKUQ010000131.1:0-5417 GCA_964555965.1 uncultured Coxiellaceae bacterium | reverse complement strand
CAGTAATTGAATCAAAATTAATGATAACGGCCTTGTTAAATCTTTATAAATCATCAAATGATTTTTCTATAGAAGAGCTAATAAAGGATACCATCGCAAAACAACTTGCTACTGGAGCGAATAGAATCGCTTTAATTGGTGAAATTAAGTCTATTTTAAATACCTTCGAGGATAATCACTTAAATAAATATCAATCTATTATTCATGCACTCGATGAAATTAATTTCGCTCCAACTTATACTTCAACTTTTAGAAATAATACATCGGGATAAAACTTATTAAAATTGTTTAGGACACTGTCTTGGGATATCAATGAAATAATTAATCAACCCTTCATTAAATGCTTTTACAGATTTTAATTTCATTAACATACTTGGTGAAAAGGAATTGTCAGAAAGGTTAAGATTTGTTAGCGTGTGATTGCCCAATAATAAAGTTTGAATTGACTCTAATACTTTATCGCTGAAATTGTTTTGACGGAGTGATAATGAGGTTAGTGTTTTGTTGCCGTTGCTTGAATTTGTTAATGTAAGTTTTGTTACTTCTGGATGAATAACTTGATAGGTGTTTTTCTTAGTAGTAAACAAGGTTGGGTCGACTAATGCATTCACTAATTTTTCTAAGCAATCATCATCTATCTTGCAATTGTTTAATAATAATTTTGTCACGCTTGTGTTATTAATTAATGCATTGCACAACTCGTCCATCTGTTTTAAAGATAGAGGTTGATGTGATAAATCAACCTCAGTGATGTTATTTTCTTTAATTTGTTGCAGAATATTTTTATAACTTGTATTAACGGGAGAAAATTGTCGGAACATTTCTTATCCTTGTAATTTCTTTTTCAATAATTCATTTAATTGTGCAGGATTCATTTTGCCACCTGAAGCTTTCATCGCTTGGCCAACAAAATAACCGAATAATTTGTCTTTGCCAGCGCGATAATCAGCCACTTGTTGTGGATTGGCTGCAATGATTTCATCGATTAATTTTTCGATTGCACCGGTATCGGTCACTTGTTGTAAGCCACGTTTTTCAATGATGTCATCAACATCACCTTCACGATTCCATAATGCTTCGAAAATTGTTTTTGCAATTTTTCCTGAAATAGTGTCATCAGCAATGCGTGAAATTAATTTACCTAATTGAGCTGAAGAAATAGGACTTTGTGTGATGTCTAAGCCAGCTTTATTCAGTGCGCCAAGCAATTCACTGATGATCCAGTTAGCGGCTAATTTTGGTTGATTACCAGATTCTTTGACAACATTTTCGTAGAACTCAGCCATATCTTTGCTGCTAACGAGAATGCTGGCATCATAGGCGCTTAATCCATATTGGCTAATAAACCGTTCGCGTTTTTGTTGCGGCAATTCGGGCAATTGTTTTTTGATTTTTTCGATTAATTCATCGGTGATGATAAGCGGTAACAAGTCTGGGTCAGGAAAATAACGATAGTCATTGGCTTCTTCTTTGCTGCGCATTGCTCGTGTTTCATCTTTATTAGGATCATAAAGACGTGTTTCTTGAATGACTTTGCCGCCGCTTTCAATCAAATTAATCTGTCTTTCTACTTCATAATTAATTGCACGTTCAATAAAACGAAAGGAATTAATATTTTTTAATTCAGTACGCGTGCCATATTTTTCTTGGCCTTTTGGGCGAACAGATACGTTTGCGTCGCAGCGAAATGAGCCTTCTTGCATATTGCCATCACAAATTTCAAGGTAACGCACTAATGTGTGTAATGCTTTGAGATAAGCAACCGCTTCTTTCGCTGAGCGCATATCAGGTTCAGAAACGATTTCAAGTAATGGTGTGCCAGCGCGATTTAAATCGATTCCGCTTAAGCCGTGAAAATCTTCATGCAATGATTTACCTGCATCTTCTTCTAGATGAGCACGCGTGATGTTAATGCGTTTCATTGTGTCATCATCAAGTTGTACATCAAGATAACCACGTCCAACAACAGGTGATTCATATTGGCTGATTTGATAGCCTTTTGGTAAATCAGGATAAAAATAATTTTTGCGTGCAAAAATAGATTTACGTGCAATTTCAGCATTGGCACCAAGACCAAATTTAATCGCCATTTCGACCGCTTCTTTATTTAAAACAGGTAATACGCCTGGTAAGCCTAAATCAATTGCACAAGCTTGAGTGTTAGGTTCTGCACCAAATTTTATTGATGCACCAGAAAAAATTTTACTTTTTGTTTGAAGTTGTGCGTGAACTTCAAGACCAATGACTATTTCCCATTCCATTTAAAATCCCTCCGGATTTTTTGTGTGCCAATCAGTTACTTTTTGATAAGCATGAGCGACATTTAATAATTTTGCTTCTTCAAATAAATTACCAATTAATTGCATGCCAATTGGTAATCCTTGTACGAATCCTGCGGGGATGGAAATGCCAGGTAAGCCAGCTAAATTGACCGCGATCGTATAAATGTCGGATAAATACATGCTAATGGGATCACTGGTTTTTTCGCCAAATTTAAAAGCAGGTGTAGGTGTCGTGGGAGAAAGAATGACATCGACATCTTCAAAAGCACGATTAAAATCATCACGAATTAAGTGACGAATTTTTTGTGCCTTTAAATAATAAGCATCGTAATAACCAGCCGATAAAACATAAGTGCCAATCATAATTCGACGTTTAACTTCATTACCAAAACCTTCGCTGCGTGAACGTTTGTATAAGTCTTGTAAATCAACTGGATCTTTGCAGCGATAACCATAACGTACACCATCGTATCGTGCTAAATTGGATGAGCATTCGGCTGGTGCAATGACATAATAGGCAGGTACTGATAATCCTGTATTGGGTAAATCGATTTCTTTAATTACAGCACCAAGTTTTTCATATTCTTTGATAGCCGCTTCAATACATTTTGCAACGTCGCTATTTAATCCGTTGCTAAAATATTGTTTTGGTAACCCGATACGCAAACCTTGAATAGAATTATTTAATGTTGCTGTGTAATCCGGAACGGGAAAATCAACGCTGGTTGAATCATGTTCATCGAAACCTGCCATGACATTTAATAGTAATGCTGCATCTTCGGCAGTTTTTGCAAATGGTCCGCCTTGATCAAGGCTTGAAGCAAATGCAACCATCCCATAGCGCGATACACGTCCGTAAGTTGGTTTGAGCCCAGTAACGTTACATAAAGCAGCTGGTTGACGAATTGATCCGCCGGTGTCAGTTCCAGTTGCTCCTGGTACAAGTGATGCAGCAATGGCAGCTGCTGAACCGCCAGAAGAGCCACCAGGAACATATTCTAAGGCCCAAGGATTTTTTACCGGCCCATAGTAACTGGTTTCATTTGATGAGCCCATGGCAAATTCATCCATGTTCGTTTTGCCAAGCATCACGGTGCCAGCGTCATTGAATTTTTTGACTACGGTCGCATCGTATGGCGCAATAAAATTATCAAGTATATGTGAGCCGCAGCTCGTTTTAATGCCGTCGGTGCAGAAGATATCTTTTTGTGCAATCGGGATTCCGGTTAATACCTTGGCTTTTCCTTCGGCACGTAATTGATCTGCTTTTTGTGCTGTTTTAAGTGCATATTCTTCAGTAATCGTAATAAAGCTATTTAATTTTTCATCTAGTTTTTTTATACGATCAAGGAAATGTTTGGTTAATTCAACACTGGAAATTTTTTTGGTGCTTAAATCTTGTGATAATTCTGCAATAGTTTTATGGTGCATGGATATTTATGCCTCTTCGATGACTTTAGGAACGAGATATAAACCAGCTTCAGTATTTGGGGCAATTTCTTGAAATTTTTCGCGTAAATCAGGTTCGGTGATCACATCAGGACGCAGTCGCTGTGAAATATCAAGTGAATGAGAAAGCGGCTCAACTTTGGATGTATCTACCTGATCCATATGCTCAATAAAATCCAAAATTTTGGATAATTGGGGCGCATAAATGGCTGCGTCTTCATCGGTCAAATTAAGGCGCGCGAGGTGAGCAATTTTTTTGACTTCATCAAGGGATAGCGACATAGCGTAAACTCCATGAAAAATAGGGTGGCATTATAATGCAAGCGCATGAAGATGAGAATGAATTTTAGGAATAATTCTCGGGAGGATATAGAATAATCATTTTTTACGGAATTAATAATCCTTGGCGAAGACAAATTAAATTGATTAGAATGCGTGTTAGTTTCGAATTCGATTTTCAAAAGGAAATTTGTATATGTTTAAAAGATTGCGCGGCTGGTTTTCTAACGATTTATCAATTGATTTAGGTACAGCAAATACACTCATTTATGTCCGCGGGAAAGGTATTATTTTGAACGAACCATCCGTTGTGGCTATTCGGCAAGGATCTGAAGGGGCTGGTCACAAACATGTCGTTGCTGTTGGTAGCGAAGCGAAGTTAATGTTGGGTAGAACACCGGGCAACATTAGTGCCATTCGTCCAATGAAGGATGGTGTGATTGCTGATTTTGGTGTAACAGAGAAGATGTTACAGCACTTTATTCATAAAGTTCATGAGAATCGATTTTTGCGTCCAAGCCCACGTGTTTTGGTTTCTGTTCCTTGTGGATCGACGCAAGTTGAACGCCGGGCAATTAAAGAATCAGCCATAAGTGCTGGGGCACGAGAAGTATTTTTATTGGAAGAACCAATGGCGGCTGCAATGGGTGCTGGTATGCCAGTTGAAGAAGCGCGCGGTTCGATGGTTGTCGATATTGGCGGCGGTACAACAGAAGTTGCTATTATTTCATTAAATGGGATTGTGTATTCCGCTTCTGTGCGAATTGGCGGTGATCGGTTTGATGAGTCGATTGTGAGTTATGTTCGTCGTAATTATGGTATTTTGATAGGTGAGGCAACTGCAGAGCGAATTAAGCATGAAATTGGTTTAGCTTATCCTGCTAACCAAATGTTACAAATGGAAGTTCGCGGAAGAAATCTTGCTGAAGGTATTCCACGCAGTTTTACTATTAGCAGTAATGAAGTATTGGAAGCATTGCAAGAACCATTGTCTGGCATTTTAGGTGCAGTTCGTGCTGCATTAGAACAAGCTCCGCCTGAACTAGCGTCAGATATTGCTGAACGTGGTATGGTGTTAACTGGTGGTGGTGCATTATTACGTAATATTGATCGGCTGTTTATGGAAGAAACTGGTTTACCAGTGATTATTGCCGATGAGCCATTAACTTGTGTTGCACGCGGTGGTGGTAGAGCACTAGAAATGATAGAAACATCTGGTGTTGATTTTCTGTTGAAGGAATAATAGCGTTCAATCGTCACCCCATCGATAAAAACTCGGCACAGAGCAGCCGAATTTTTCTTAAATGTTTATATCGCTTCGCGCGAGCTTAATTCGTGCTTGCGACCAAAAAGGGAGAAACGCTTCACTGTCATTAAGTTAAGAGTATTTCTGTCATGCCAGCATGC
>CAZKUQ010000130.1:0-5424 GCA_964555965.1 uncultured Coxiellaceae bacterium | reverse complement strand
CACGTTAACTATTAAATACTTTGCCCAGACCTGTTGGAATAGCACATCCATATAGAACTGATTGCGCTTGAGGTGTATGAGGGGGCTTTAAAACAAGCCGATTTTCAGAAACGATTACATATTCACTAAAGGTAGTAAGGCTACCTGATTTAATAAGCATCTTTCGAGAAGTTTGATACTGACAGCCGTTTCCTTCCAGTCCCTTCCCTTTAATCCATCCTAATATAACTTGATCATCTTTTTTAACTTTTGAAACGTCTTGTCCTACTTGAATAACTTTTCCAACACCTTCATGGCCAAGCATGTGAGGAAGATATTTATTTTCCCCTCGCATACCCTGGATTTCCATCAGTTGGCTATGACAAAGACCGGCATATTGAATTCTGACTAATACCTGTCCTCGTTTAGGTAACGGCACCATCACATCATCCATAATTTCCAACGACCCAATGGGTTGAACTAGAACAGCCGCCTTCGTATAAATGCCTGAAAAAGTCATCAGAAAAAAATCCAGATTAATCTACGGAATAAACCAATAATAATCTCCAGTATAGCCAACTTCTTTAAAAAACTGTTTCCACTCATCTACATGCAAAACCGTTTTTGCAGTTAAGTTCCACTGTTCCATTCTGATTTTTTCTTCATCGTCATGATAGGCATCTAATGTGATAAAACTGTTTTTTTGAGTGACTCGCTCAATTTCTTGTAATGCTTTAGCTAAATCATCACGTTCTAAATTATGTAAAGTGGTTATTGAGACGACCAAATCAAATGATTTATCTTCGAATGGCAAATGAGTTGCACACGCAACCTGGCAATGTGGCTTTACATTTTCCATAGCATTTTCAATTGCATATTCTGAAACATCAACACCCTTTACATCAATTCCAGGTATTAACTGTGTCATATCATATAACATAAACCCTTTTGCACAGCCAATATCCAAAACGGTACTATTTTTTGTTAAATTATAATAGCGTTGAAAATCTGGTATGACAGGTTGCCAATATTTAGGATTATAATTAAAACCCCCATATCCATGATCACGCGACCCATCAAAAAACTCTTTCCCAAATTGTCTAGCAATTCCTCTGTTTTCTTCTGTTTTCGTTTTACCTCTTTCATCAATGTTCCGTTTAGTACGTGGATAATTTGCCATTAAATTAATTTCAATTCCCATGATGCAGCCTCATTTTTGTAATCCACATTGATTACTTATAAAATTTCTTGATTAAATCAACCATAAAGCTCAAGTTCTCAGGAGAAATAAATTCATGCACAGGCAGCGATAACGTTTGTGCTGATATTTGTTCGCAAAGAGGAAAATCTCCCAACTGATAGTTCAAATATTTTGCTGCTGGTTGTAAATGCATGGGTATAGGATAATGGATTTTTGCATCTACACCATTTGCAATTAAATAAGCTTTTAATTCATCGCGGTTTTTACACAGGATAGAATAAAGGTGATAGACCTGCTTAATATAAGATTCACGATGAGGGATCTTTATTTGCGGAATTCCTGCAAGGTATTGATCTAAATAGTGCGCGTTTGAAATGCGTGACTGTGTAATATGATCAATTTTATTTAGCAAATGGTCGGCTACTACAGCCTGAATCGTGTCCAGGCGTGAATTATAAGCAAATCTTAAACATTCATCTCTTCCTCGTAACCCATGGTTTCGTAATAATCGCAACTCATCTGCTAACTGGTCAGAATGGGTTGTGATAATGCCACCATCCCCCCAAATATTTAAATTTTTTAATGGATGAAAGCTAAAGCAACCAATATCACCTAAAGCACCCGTTGATTCACCACGATAAGTAGCCTGAATACCATGACACGCATCTTCAACAATAAATAAATGATGACGTTTTGCGATATCTCGCATCACATCCATTTCACAAGGTTTTCCTGCCCAATGTACAGGAAGAATTGCTTTCGTGTGTTTAGTTATCTTTTCTTCGATTTGATTAACATCAATATTATAGTCATCACCAATGTCTACAAAGACTGGCTTTGCACCAGCGGTTACAATAGCGCCAATTGTTGCATAAAAAGTAAAAGGCGTTGTAATGACTTCATCGCCTTCTTTAACATCTAATGCTTTTAAACTTAAAAATAGCGCATCAGTCCCATTGCCAACACCAATGGCATGTTTCGTTTTTGTTATTTGTTTAAATCTTTCTTCAAATGCATCAACTAGGGATCCTAACGTAAAATCTCCCTTCATCACAACTTGTTTAATTTTTTGCAAGATCACATCACAATCTGAAAATTGCTTTTGCAAATAATTATGATTGATGCAAGGCTTTTTATCTTGTTCATATTGATTAGGTAAAAAATTAGAAATTGTCATTTAATTGCTCTCTATTTAGGGTTTATGAATATATTCTAATGGAAATGTTTTAATTAAATCGATATTTGTTCTTATCCAATCTATCGATTTTTCTACTCCTTTGCTTAGGTTAATTTTAGGTGACCAATTCAATTCATTTTTGGCTTTTTGAGTATCCATATCATAGAGCGTATCTTTGCCGGGTCGATCTGCAGACACTTCTACCAATGAAGAAAATTCTGCTTTCATCATTTCACAGATTAAACGCACTAAATCTGCAATAGAAATCACATTTCCAGAGGAAAAATGATACGTTTCGCCTGTTTTTCCTTTTTTAATTATAGAGTTAATACTATTTGCTACATCTTCACCATAAATAAATGCACGCTTTGTTTTTCCACCACCATGCAAGGGTAAGCGTTTATTCATTAAAATATAAATAATTGTTCGTGGAACAATACGATACAACTGCTGACAGGGTCCATAAAAATTTGCATATCGCGTTAATATAACAGGAAATTGATATTGACGATAAAATGATAATAAACTCATATCAATTGCTGCATGCGACACAGCATAAGGTGTAGATGGATTTAATTTATGATTTTCAGAAACGCTTTCTGTTGAATCACCATACACTTCAGGTGTGGAAATCCTAATATAACGATCTAAAAAGTCACAATGGCGCAGAAAATTGTGTAACTTTACTTTTGCAACAATATTCGTTTGATACCATTGCTCAGGCGCTTTCCAGCTCTCAGCAACCATACCTTGTCCAGCACAATCAATGATATAATTAGGCTTATATTGACTGATTATATTTCTAATCTCATCAAAATGATTATTTATATCCAATGGAAAAAAATTGAATCGCTTGAGATTGGGATGATTTGCATACGCCAGCAATGAATCATGCGGCTGCTCTGAACGGCTAATTCCTATCACATCATTTTCTTCTGTTAAGCATTGATTAACGATACAGGAACCTGCAAATGAGTTACTACCCAGTATTAAATATTTCATGTCGCAAGTCCTGTTGTCTTCATCGTTTTCAAATTATAATGACGATCCTCATTTCTTAGCTCATTTCTTTTATAATATTCTACTAACTCCTGAATAGCGGTCTCAACATTTTTTTTGAGCTTGAAGCCTGTTTTTGCTAACTTATCTGAATTAATTCGATATGATCGAATATCTTCTGTTGGTGTTATTTTTATTTCAGCATCTACATATTTTTGTACTAATTTAGCAATGTGTAGTATCGAGAGGTTCTCAAAACCTGCATTATAGATCCCTTGCAATTCTTGATGTTCTAAAAAGAATAAATAAAGGTCTGTCATATCGTCAATATGAATATTAGGCCTGACTTGATCACCTCCAAAAACAGTCATGGCATGAGTAGTCAATGCTTGTATTGTCATCATGTTTACAGAGACATCTAAACGCATTCTTGGCGAATAACCACATACTGTGGCAGGACGAATAATTTGTAGCTTAATTTTATCAGCGTAACTCAATAACACTCTTTCCGTCACCATTTTTGTTTTGTTGTAATCGGAAATAGGTTTCAATGGTAAATCTTCAGTGACTTCAGGTGAATCATTAACCCCATAGATGCTGCTAGATGATGCATAAATAAATTGTTTTACGCCATGTTTAATGGCTGCTTCGACTAAATGCATCGTCGCTAATGGACCTATTTCCCAACTTAATTTTGGGTTTAAATCAGAGCAAGGATCATTTGCTACAGAAGCAAGATGGATGATTGCATCCACTTTATTAAACCAGATATCGTTTATTTGCCTTATGTCGCCTTTTAAAATGATTAAATTCTTGTGAGACAGTATATAATTTCCAAACCAAAGTGCATCAACTACAGTCACTTCGTGTCCTTCCGCTAAGAGCTTAGGTACTAACACGCTCCCTTTGTAGCCACATCCACCCGTTATTAATATTTTCATAGCTCTTCCCTATTTGTAAACAAACAACATAAATTCTATGCTGATACGGCAATATTTCCCTTTATTATGAGCACCTCCGTGTAAAAGTTTATCATGAAATATAATTGCATCTCCTGGTGCCGTGTTCACTAAAAGAACCGGCAACTCATTTTCGTCTTCGTCAATTTGTGGCTTAATAAAACCATGCCGAAATTCACCATGATAACGCCATTCTCTTTTATGAGAATGAGGTACTACTTTTAACCCATTTAGACCAGGTTCACAGCACAATGCGACCCATACTTTAATTGCTTTCATATTCTGAGGGGGTACTATGCCGTGCCCTAATTTCAAAAACCAATCATCTGCATGCAATGGTCCAACATCGGCTAATTGATTTGGCCTTACCAATCGCCAATCAATTTCTTCATATCCTATATTTTCTTCATCGACAATAATGACGGGACCATATACTTTTTCAAGGTTTTTAATAAGAGACATGGAACGTACGGTTTTTGCGGCTTCCTTTGAAAAAATTCTATTTGCTTTTCTCCACATCAATTCATGATTTAAAGAATGTGATAATTCATGATATCTTTCTAAGCCAAGCCCGGCGAATTGTTTCAATAAAGAAGGCTCATACTGTTTAATGATCGCAATCCACTGCTTTTTTATTATATTCTTTGCAAAGTTAACTTCATTTTGTTCTAATCTAAATCCAGTATAAAAACCAGAGCCATTTTCAAGCTCATAATCAACCACGTTTTTAGCACCACATAAGACACTCGAGTCCACATTTTCTCCTTATTTACATCTTTTATATCCTGACTCTGGAACAAACAGAGTGAACTTCAAACTAAGTCTACACTATTTTCCTAAATTTAAAGCACCGCCGTGCAGAAGTTTAATAGCGTTCAAGTCCTATTTCATCAAATCGTTCCCAGGAGGGCAGCAAGTATTTTTTAATATGATCTAACCATTGCTTTTTAATGAATGCTTTAATAATTGAAATATCTTTTTGTTCTATCTTAAAACCCAAATAATATCCCCGACCGTGCTCAAGCTCCTGGTCAATCTTGTTTTTAATATTTGCAGCAACAGCCAACATAGCTTCCTTACTAATCAAAAAATGTATGTGAAATGATGGA
>CAZKUQ010000129.1:0-5443 GCA_964555965.1 uncultured Coxiellaceae bacterium | reverse complement strand
GCCTACGCGGGGATGACGAGCGGGAATGACATGTACTACATTGATTCCGAGTTGTTTATTAGGATACGTTGTAATACAGCAAGTATACCACCAATTATCATTAAAATACCGCCGAACCAAATCCAACGAATGAATGGTTTGTAATAAATTCTGACAGACCAATCATTTTCATTTAGCGGCTCACCTAATGCGATATAAAGATCGCGAAATATGCCTGGATGAATATCGACTTTAGTCATCACCATTTGACGCACAGTGAAAATGCGTTTTTCAGGATATAAATTAGTAATATGGCGAGTGCTTTTTAATACTTCAAATTCGCCGCGAATACCGCGAAAATTAGGGCCTTGTATACCTTGTGCATTAATAAAGAAAAATTGATAGGGGCCTAAATTAACAGCATTTCCTGGTTTCATTCGCACTTCTCGCTCTTGACTCAAACTACTTGAAAGCATGATGCCAATGATTAACACAGCAAAACCAACATGTGCGAGAGTCATGCCTGGTTGAAGGCGAATGAATGAGACAACTGAAAAAATAATCCAACAGCTTAATGTTAAACTGAGAATAGCAATCCAATTGTATTCATGCATACCAAACAAAACTAAAATAAAGGCAGAGAAAAAACTGACTAAAAATTTTCGCCAAGAAAGTTTGTATAAATTGTTGATCGTATCATGTTGCCAATGACATAGAGGCCCAAAGCCCATCACAAACATGAAAATAAAAATTTGCGGCAACATCACGCGATTAAAATAAGGTGCGCCAACTGAAATCGTGCCGAGATGAAATGCATCGAGTATCAATGGATAAAGTGTGCCAAGCAAAATAGTCGACATGGCGATAAAAAGTAAGATGCTATTGAGTAATAATCCTGATTCGCGTGAAATTAAAGAAAAGTTAATCGGCGTTGAGTTTAGGCGTGGAAGACGAATGATATAAATGCTTAGCGCTGCTGTACTTAATATGGCAAGTAAGATTAATAAAAATAATCCGCGCGCTGGATCATTGGCAAAGGTGTGTGCGGAAATTAAAATGCCGGATCGCACTAAAAATGTGCCGAGTACACTGAGTGCAAATGTGATGAGTGCGAGTAAGGCAGCCCATGCTTTTGCTGTATCACGTTTTTCTACGAGAATCAGTGTGTGAATGAGCGCAGCACCTGAAACCCCCGGTAAAAGTGATGCATTTTCAACAGGATCCCAAAACCAAAAGCCGCCCCAACCAAGTACACGATACGCCCACCAACTCCCAAGTGTGATGCCGAAAGTTAAAAAACACCACGCAGCAAGGGCAAAATTACGCGTGAATCGTGCCCAAGCTGCATCTAATTTTCCTTTGATCAATGCAGCGAGCGTGATGGCAAATGCAGCTGAAAATCCAACATAACCTATGTATAACATTGGCGGATGAATCACAAAGCCTGGATCTTGCAGCAATGGATTCAAATCATTGCCGGATAAAATTGCAGTCGTGCTCACAAATGGATTGGAAGTAAATAATAAAAAAATTAAAAAACAAAAATTAATTAAACCTAAAATAGCTAAGGTGAGTGAGCGTGATGAGATATTTTTTTCTGTGACTGAAATGACGATTGCCCAAGCAGCCAGCAATAAAATCCATAATAAAATCGAACCTTCGTGTCCGCCCCATAGAGCGGTGAGTCGATACGTGAAAGGTAATTGTGGATGAGAATTCGCTGCCACATAAGTAATCGAAAAATCATTGGTGACAAATGCAATTGTTAATAAAATAAATGCAGTTAATACACAGATAAATAATCCCCAAGTACTTGGACGTGCACAGGCAATAGCGTAAGGATTATGTCGTACATAACCATAAAGCGGGACAATGCTTTGTAATAGTGAAAAAATGAGCGCAAAAATCAGCGCGATTTTGCCGAATAAACTAATCACTGATTTTTCCTTAATTGTTCGTAAACATTTTTTGGCATGTAGTTTTCATCATGTTTTGCTAACACTTGTGTCGCCATGAACACACCATTTTTATTGATCGTCCCTTCTGTCATCACACCTTTACCTTCGCGAAATAAATCCGGAAGTATACCTTCATAACGCACGGTAATATCACGTTTAAAATCAGTGACGACAAATTGCACGCCTAAACCATTGGCATCACGCACAACACTACGTTCTTTCACTAAGCCACCTAAACGAATGCGATAATCAGGTGCAACTTGTGTAGTGGTAATTTGATTTGGTGTGAGAAAGACATTCATATTTTGTCTTAACGCATAAAAAATTAATGCTGATGCAATGCTTAATCCGGCGAGAAAAAATAATAAATAATATAAGCGTTGTCGGTGAATTTTATTCATGCACTTGTTGTGTTTGTTTACGCAAATAATTCTGCCAGCGTTTCCATGGCATGAACCATTGAATCAATAAAAAAATGAGTACGCTTCCGTAAGCACTCCACACATAAAACGCATAACCGCCCATTTTTAAGAAAGTGATGAATGAAGTTATCATGTTGATTCCTTTAGCCAATGATGATGATGCGTGGCTGCCGTGAGCTCATAATTCATTCGTAAAAATAAGACGATGGCATAGTAAAGAAGAAACGCAACTATCATCGCTAGTAATGGGTAAATCATCGAATGATCAATCACTGATGGTGAAAATATTTTTAATGTTGTGCCTTGATGCAATGTATTCCACCAATAAACAGAATAATGAATGATAGGAATATCCACAAAGCCAACTAAAATTAAAATCGCAAGTGCACGTTCACCGTTACGTTTTTCTGCCATTGCTGATTGAAAAATGAGAATGCTGATATATAAAAATAATAAAATTAATTCAGACGTTAAACGCGCATCCCAAATCCACCACGTGCCCCACATGGGCTTGCCCCATAAACTTCCTGTCAGTAATGCTAAAAACGTGAAGCACGCGCCAATCGAGACGCTATGTTTGATCACTAAAAATGCTTGTTTGATGCGCCACACGAGACCAATAAAAGCGGCAGTTGCCATCACGGCATAAATGAAAATAGATAAAAATGCGCACGGGGCATGCACATAAATAATACGGAAACCATCGCCTTGCAAATAATCCGCTGGTGCGAGTATGAGCCCGCCAATTAATCCGTAGCCCAATGCGAGAACAAAAAAAACAGTCATCCAAGGAAGTAGGACCTTGGATAAATTGAAGAATTTTTTGGGAGACACTAGATTGTTAATAAGAAACCACATCTCATCATTCTCGTCGTTTTAATGGGTCAAAATGCTATCAAATCTCCCTGCTCGTGACAATCATGTTAATGAAGGTATACTGCGATATTTTAAAATTATATGAGGAGCGTCAATGCACGCAAGGGATCATGTGGTGGGTTTATCAGCAATGGTAGGCGAGCTCATTGGGCATTGCATTGGAAATTATTTTAAGTCGGATAATTCATCTGACACTAAAAAAGAAGATTTTGTTTTATGCTGGGCAACCATTGGTTTTGTATTAGGTGTTTTCGCAGGCGTTAAAATCAATCATTATATTCATCCTGATGCTCTGCTTGATGGGGCGTTCGAAGAAGAGCCAATTGAAGAAACGTTGGATGAAGAAGAATATCCAAAAATGAGCATAAAGGATCTTAAAAAGATTGCGAAGCAAATTGAAAATGAATATGAACAACAATTACGTGAAGTAGGATTTGATGGCGATATTCCCGAGGAATTTTTAGATAAAATTACTAATCGAATTATGATGGATCCAGTGGTGTTAATCACAAAAGATTTACAAAATAGTCACACTTATGACAGAAGTACTTACGTAGATATGATAGTACGTAATATTCATCTTGATCCCTTTTCAAAAGAAAAATTTAATGATTGTTTTCCTAATCGCGAATTGAAAGAAGCAATCAAACGTTGGGTGCAAGAACAAGTTGCAGCAAGAAAAAACGAGCGTGATCAATTTTCTTTTGCAAAAGTGTTAAGTCGAGTGGGGCAATTTGCTGGTAGCAAGAAGCCTGATGAGAAAAGTAAAGAAGCAAAATTAAATTTAAGAAGATCGTGGTCGGGTTGACCGTCTGCGCATCTTCGTTCTTACACGTCATCCCCGCGTAGCGGGGATCTTTATCAATTTTTAGAGATTCCCGCTTTCGCGGGAATGACGAAAGCGCTTGAATACCGAGGTTATCAAATGAAAATCATGGCACATGCAAAAGAAGGGTTACTCAATCTTTATCACGCAAAATTACGCTCAATTTTAGCGTTAATTGGCGTGTTAGTTGGAACAGCATCGGTGGTTGCCATGGTATTAGGTGGGCAACTTGCAACAAATGAAGCATTAAAAGAATTCAAATCATTAGGCACAGATTTACTGGCAGTGACAATTAATTCAACCTCAGATGACAATTTGAGATTATCGGGTAAAGCTGAAAACCTTACATTAGAACAAGCGCAAAGTTTATCTCAATCTGATAATAATATTTTGCAAGCAGCGCCTTACACACAGTTATTTAATCCAGTTTTATATCAAGGCGAAACTATCAATAGCATGATTCTAGGGGTGACAGATAGTTTTGCTGATATCGTGCGGATCAAATTACAACGCGGTCGTTTTGTTTCTGTGTTAGATGGGTATCAATTTTATTGTGTCATTGGTCGTGATGTTTATAATGAAATGAAAAAAATTTCCTTTAAAGATCCACTTGGGCAGCCGCTGCAAATTGGAAAAAATATGTTTTTGATTGTTGGTATTGCGGATGAATGGCCGGAAAATAGCTTTGTTTATGCGAATATCAATAACACCATTATCATTCCCATTTTAACTTCGACTGTGTTAAGTAAATTTACTGCGATTGATAATATTATTATGCGTTTATCATCCACGGCTGATATTTCTATTGTTGAAAATCATTTAACTTCTTCAGTGAATGATATGCTTACCAACAAACAAGTATCATTTAGGAGCGCAAAAGAATTGATTGCTAAAATGAAAAAACAAAGCAATATTCTGACTGTTTTTCTCGGATTGATTGGTGGTATTTCACTACTAGTTGGCGGCATTGGTGTGATGAATATTATGTTGGTTTCGATTGCAGAACGAAAAAAAGAAATTGGCATTCGCATGGCTGTTGGGGCAACACGCAAAGATATTGGTTTATTATTTTTATTAGAAGCGGTGATGTTATCATTAGTGGGCGGTATCTTAGGTGTGCTGATTGGCATGCTGACGGCTTTTATCATTGCTAAATTATGGAGTTGGGAATTTATTTTATTTTTATTGCCGCCATTAGTTGGTTTTTCTGTGTCCGTGTTAGTGGGGATATTTTTTGGATTTTATCCGGCTTATTTAGCTTCGAAATTAGATCCAATCGAAGCGTTAAGATCGGAGTGATGTTTTTTCCCTCTCTCCAGGATATGGCTTTGAATAAAATAATATGTTGTATTGTTATCCTGTAAATTATCATGGCCGTCATC
>CAZKUQ010000128.1:0-5461 GCA_964555965.1 uncultured Coxiellaceae bacterium | reverse complement strand
GATGACAAAGCCGAGTTTCCATGTTTTTCTACGAAAAACTGCGTAACATGAGTTAGTTAGAACGATATAACATTTGAGAGGTATGCGAAAATGGCAATTGTTGCCAATAAACGATCAATCATGACGCTCTATTCAAGCGGGCTCGATATTATGAGCCATCGCGTACGAATTGTATTAGCAGAAAAAGGTGTTTCATTTGATGTGATCACGGTAAATTCTAATGAGCAATTACAGGATTTAAATGAATTGAATCCGTATGGTACAACGCCTACATTAGTTGATCGTGAATTGGTTTTATATGATGCAAATATCATTATGGAATATTTGGATGAGCGTTTTCCGCATCCGCCACTTATGCCTGTTTATCCTGTTGCGCGCGCTAAAACACGCTTGATGATTTATCGTATTGATCGTGAATGGAGTAGTCTAATTCGCAAGATTGAAAATGGTAAGCCTGCAGATGCGCAAGCAGCAAGCAAAGAATTACGTAACTATCTGATTAAGCTAGTGCCTGTTTTCAATAGTTCAGCTTTTTTCCTTAATGAGGAATTTTCTTTAATAGATTGTTGTATTACACCTATTTTATGGCGATTATCTTCTTGGGGAATTACGTTACCATCAGAAGCGAAAGCTGTTTATAAATATGCAGAACGTATGTTTGCGCGCGATTCTTTCCAGGCAAGTTTAACAGAAGCAGAACAAGACTTACATCAAGCAACTAAGGAAACAGCTTAAGTATTATGTTGTAAGTACGGAGAGCAATGTGTATGTTATCGAATAAACCCTATTTAATTCGTGCTTTTTATGACTGGATTGTAGATAGTGCCTGTACTCCATTTGTTTTAATTAATACTGCTATTCCTCGCTGTAAGGTTCCAGAAGAGTTTATCGAAAACAATCAAATTACGTTGAATGTTTCTCCTACCGCGATTCGTGATTTTAAAGTTACTAAAGATGTTTTGGAATTTAGAGCGTCATTTTCAGGTGTTGTGCATATTATTTCGGTGCCAATCAAGGCCGTATTAGCTATCTATGCGCAAGAAAATCAGCAAGGTATGTTTTTTGATTATGAAGAAGAAGATGATGGAGAAGGAAGTGAAGACTGGTCTAGTGCTGCCTCAGCGCAAGCAAAGGAAGCGATCACTTCAGTCGATAAGAAGCGTTCTTCTCATTTACGATTAATTGAATAATAAAAAATAGTAGTGTATTTCTTCCTGCCTATCTGGTTATCACATACCGCAATGATTTAAGCTAGAGTTGCCGAGGAATACGGCGATGATAGGTACAATTGATCATGCTTATCTGAAAAGTGCGTCTAATCATCATGTCATTGCGAATCATGCGCTTTTTGCATGATGAAGCAATCCAGAAACAGCGCGACAGGGACTCTGGATTGCTTCACTTCACAAAAAAACGTGAAGTTCGCAATGACGAGGCAAGAGCATGTTTTTCGAATAGCATACAGATTTGTGTCACAAATTCGAAAGTATGTGACAACCGGATAGGCAGGTATTTCTTATCTCGTGTCATTTTGGAATAAGGCCTTGGAATATTTTTCTTATTTCTTCTAATGCAACAGGTTTGATTAACACATTGTCCATTCCAGCTGTAAAACATTTTTTTCTGCTGTCGCTATCGGAATAACCTGTTAAGCCGATAATGCGTGTTTTGTGCGAATTATTTTTTTCTTTCTCCCGAATGATGGCAGTTGCATCAAGCCCGTTGATTTCAGGTATTCCAATATCCATTAAAATTAAATCAAAACCTTGTTTTGCAATTTTGATTGCTTTTTCCCCGCTGTCGGTCATAGTCAGTTCACATCCTAATTGTGTGAGGTAACGTTTGTGTATTACTTGAATCACAGGATCATCTTCTACTAATAACACTTTCGGCTTATATTTTTTGAGTGGCTTTAACGGATTTTCGTGATTTTTTTCTATCCATTGTTCCCAGTTGGTGGTAATAAATGTCTGCAATTCAAGAGGCGTGATAGGTTTGGTAATAGAGTCTAAGAAACCTGATTTTTTTGCTGTGGTTTTATCAGCAAGCGTCCCGTGAGTTGTCAGCAATAGTGCCATAGGTTGATGGAGATTATATTGATGACGAATCACTTTAATAATTTTATAAGGATCTTCAGTAGATAATTGTTCATCAACGATAATGATATCATAGGGTTCATTTGTTTCTGCCGCAGCAGTGATAGCAGTAATGGCTTCTTTCCCTGATGTGAGTGATATCAAGTTTGAGCCAAGTTGTTTCTGCAAGACACTGCCGCGCATAGTGTCATCAATGATCAAAACACGTACTGTGTTTTTATAACTTTCCCAGGCTGAATATACGATTGAATTATTTTGAAGAGGAAACGGAAGGCAGCACTTAAATGTAGAGCCAACATGAAGTTCACTGATGACAGAAATGTTGCCATTCATTAATTCCACAAGTTTTTTAGTAATCGACAGTCCAAGTCCTGTTCCTGCCTGGCTGGTTGAGCGACTATAAACCGGTGATAGTTGTTGAAAGTGACCGAATATGGTATCTAATTTGTCTGCAGGAATACCTATCCCCGTATCTTCTACTAAAAAAACAAATTGAGCAATGGAATTGATTTGGCTAACACATTGGATTTTGATATGTACGTAGCCTTTTTCAGTAAATTTGATGGCGTTACCAATCAAATTAACCAGAATGCGGCGGATAGCGCGAGAATCTGTGTAGACTTGATAAGGTACATCTGGAGCGTATTCTAATAATAACTCTATGTTTTTCAGTTTTGCTGACGCAGTTAACATTAAGATAATTTCTTCAATTAATTTTTTTAAATTAAGTGGTGCGGGCGTTAATTCAAATTTTTCAGCTTCCAGCTTTGCAAAATCAAGAATATCATTAATTAAGGAAAGTAAATGCTTGCCAGATTTAGATAAATGAGAAACATATTCGTTTTTTTCTGTAGCTGATAAATGCTCGTCTTTTAAGAATTCAATCATGCCAAGAATGCCGGTGAGAGGAACTCTTAGTTCATGGCTTGCGATTGCAATAAATTCTGATTTTGCTTTGTTTGCTGCTTCCGCGCATTCTTTAGCAATTTGTAATTCTTTTTCAATTTTTTTTCGATCAGTTATATCAGTATATATGCCTAATATACCGATTGTTTCATTGTGTTCATTATACATAGGCACTTTGCTTACCAACATAATTCGTTCAGTGCCATCAGCTTGACGTTGGGTTTCTTCGTAGTTTAAGAGGGGCACTTTCGTTTGTAGTACGCGAAGATCATCTGTAATAAATGTAGCGCTTTGTTCTTTCGACCAGGGCATGTCAAAGTCTGTTTTGCCGATAATGTCATTAGGAAGATTTAGGTTGCATGCTTCTGCAAATTTTTTATTACAACCTAGAAATATAGAATGGGTGTCTTTCCAGAAAATAAAATGCGGCAAATTATTCACGATAGTATTAAGATAACTTGCGAGATTACTTTCCTGTGTTTTTACTGCCTTGGATAAGAGTGCAATTTGTTTGTGTTTACTTGATGTCACAATCTACCTGCTATGAGTTATAGTAATTTCCTGCCAAAGAGAGATTTTTATTTCGGTAAAATTTTCACTTTGTGTGTTTTTATCCTCCGGATGTCATGTTTTTTGTAGTAGAACGAACATGCGCCGCTTCTGTTGCTGGTTTTCTTTTGGTGGTACGTTTTTCGAAATAACCGACTAGGTTTTTTACTGATGTTAATGAAGGTTCAGGTTTTTTTTCTTGAAACGTGCCGCATAATTTGGGTGGTGTTGCGAGCAACTCGCGACATATTTTCGATTTTTGATTTATTGTGTTAACAAGCATAGAAACAATTTTTTTTGTATTATCGCTTTGATTTTTTTCTTCTGGAGTGACTATTTTTTGTATTTCAGTATCTTCATTAAGCGCTCTATCAAGGTTTTGCTTAATGATAAAGGAAGAGGTTGATGTCTCTGCCTGTTTTATAGCTGAATCGATAATTTCACTTGCCTTAAGATGTTCTTTAACTATTTGTTTTACTATCATGCTCCCTGCCATAAAGTAGAGCAATTTCATTGATGGATATTGAATAAGACCAACTGCTAGAGATCGAATGTCATCTTTATCGCGTTTATGATGATCGCTCTCTGGGTCGTTTATATCCACTCTTCCAAGTGTTCTGACATTACCAAATCGAACGCTTAAGACTTTTGCTCCTGCTAAATTTTTAATAAATTTTGCAGCACCTTGAATAATGGAAGTTCCAAACCATTGTTTTTCTTCTTCGGTTGCTTTTCCTGCTAACAATCGAGCTGAAAATTCTGAAACATCCAGCCCCATTGTTTTTTGTTCAACTCCGTTAGGATCTTTAACGTTGGTAATGGGTTCATAGGTCAAATAGGCTTTATTTCCCCCAACAGGTGTAAGCGCTGTATAAGGTCCAAAACAAAAAAACATGGGATGAGCAGGCGCAGGCACTGTTTTCCATTCTATGTTTCCATCGGGTGTTGTGATGGGGTTTAGCGTTGTTTCGAAGTGGGGCGGCAATTCAATTTCAATTAACACTTTAGTACGGTTTGTCCTGGAATTCAGTTTCATATGAAATCCAGCTGTTTCATTGAGAGTTTCAATGTTTTCCCAAGTGGCATTGATGACATGGTCTGTTAAAATAGGCGCGTGTTTTTGGTTATTATCTTGTGTGTTTTTTAGATTAACTTGGTATCGAAAGTGAGTGGTCTTTTCCTCTCTAACACCTGACTCAAAACTTGTTACCTTGGTGTTTCTGTGGGCTGTAATGTTAGGGTGATTATTAACCCGATCAATGAGATGCTTTTTAAGTCGAGGCCAATCGAGAGTTTGTTCTGCGGTTTCAAATGCAGCAACAATGTAGGATGTGTTAACTGAATTTTCATATTCACTCACAGGTAACGATTTTGAAAAAAATTCCGGGTCACCTAATACTTTGTTTTGTGAGTCTTGCGCAACTAATTTTTTATATTCTTCTTTGAGTACCTTATGTAGCTTGCATATTTCTTCTAGATCAAATTGAGAACCTTCGACTGCGAAATAACGTCCTCTGCGATAGGGGTGATTTAAGTCGTTTTTATCAGGTCCTGTGATGATATAGTCAGGATATTTTTTTAAGATCTCAATGGTGGTATGCAAGTATTTGATCGCAGTGGCATGATCAGGATAGTGAAATCCAAGGCCAAGACGGCAAGGGGTATCATCGCTTGAGCCTGAGAGTAACTCCGAAAATCGCTCAATTATTTCTATTTCATGGCCAGCATCCGCTAGTTCTAAAGCAGCACTGACGCCTGCTATCCCCCCTCCTAGAATGACAAACTTAGCCATAAACTATTCCTCGCAGTGTTTTATTGTCTATATTATAAAAATATTCTCTACACAACAAAACTTGCAAATGTTTCAAATCTGTCATCCTGAGCGTAAGCGAAGGATCTGTTTTATCAAG
>CAZKUQ010000127.1:0-5468 GCA_964555965.1 uncultured Coxiellaceae bacterium | reverse complement strand
CTTTCGCTGGCATGACAAGCTAAATTATTCCGGGCACTACTGCGCCTTCGCGAGGGATGACAATTGCGAATGATAAAATCAATATGAAAAAAATATTTATTACCGGCACTGATACTAACATCGGCAAAACTTATGTTGCTAAAAAATTATTGCGAGATTTTGCGCAATCAGGTTTTTCTACTATTGGCATCAAATTAATTGCATCTGGAGGTCGTGAAGATGCAATTATATTGCGTGATGCGTCAACGTTAAAAATAGCATATGAACAACACAATCCCATTCTGTTTGAACAGGCAATTGCGCCGCATATTGCAGCGCAACTGGCGAATGTTGATTTGAGTCTTGCAGCATTAAATAAAATTAATCTCGATTTCAATGTTGATATTCACGTTATCGAAGGTGCAGGCGGCTGGTTGCTGCCATTAAATCAAAATGAAACATTAGCTGATTTTGTTGTGCAAAATAAATTTGAAATTATTTTAGTGGTTGGTATGCGTTTGGGTTGCTTAAATCATGCGTTATTAACGATTCAATCGATTGAACAAATGGGCGGTAAATTAATTGGTTGGATAGCAAATTGCATTGACCCTGATATGGAATATCTTGAAGAAAATATTGCGTGGTTAAAACAGCATTTGAAAGTGCCGCTTCTTTTTACCGAGGCATTTAAGGCTTGTTAATTATTTCACTACACTTGCTTCACCTGATGAAAACGCTCGCGTAGTATTATCATTTAATTGTAATAACAAATGACCTTGTTCAGTGACGCCCAACATTTTACCTTGTATGAGTTGATCTGCATTTTTTAATGCGATTGTTTGCAACATCAAACAATCGTTTTCCTGCCATTCTTGTGTGAAAGCTTGAAAACCTTGTTGCTCAAACTGTTTTAACATTGTTAATAATTGTTGAATGAGTGCTGCGCTTAATTGATTACGATCAATATATTGATGAGTAATATTGCGTAACGATGTCCATGGTTGAGAAATAGTTTCTGCGTCATCCTCGCTCCTTTTGTCATTCCCGCGAAAGTGGGAATCTCGTAATTTTTCATGAGATCCCCGCTTTCGCGGGGATGACAAAGATAAAGAATGCGGGGATGGCGTGTATAGCGCGGATGAGCGCATATTCACATTAATGCCAATACCAATCACCGCATCACATAAACCATGTGTTTCTGCTTGCACATCAATTAATATGCCGGCTAATTTTTGCTTATGATGCAAAATATCATTAGGCCATTTAACAGTTAATTTTTTATCCGCCATATAATTTTGCAACACGCGCAAAATAGCGAGGCCTGCTACTAAACTTAAACCGGCTAATTCGCTAATATCTTTGCGTATGGGATACAAACATGACATATAAATATTTTTGCCAAATGGCGAATACCACTCACGATTCAAACGCCCTCTTCCTGCTGTTTGTTGTTCAGCAAAACAAAATTGCAATTGGTGATCGCGTTTGGATTTTAAATAATGATTGGTCGAATCAATTTCTTCAAATACTTCAATAGGTATAGATTGAGATATTTTTTTTGCATCGAGCAAGATCAATGGCTCGTGCATGATATAACCCCTACCCTTGATTGAATCAATTTGAATACCGTATTTCTCGAGCTTTTTTATCATTTTCCACACAGCAGCGCGTGTGATTCCTAATTGTTTTCCGATGGAATCGCCATCATGATATTGGTGATCATTGAGAATATCGAGTAGTTGATAAAGGTTGTCAGATATTTTTTTCATTTTGTTTTTTGCCGGCAAATTTCGACATTAATAATCCTAATTCGTAAAGCATCCAAATGGGTACAGCAAGAATGGTTTGCGATAATACATCAGGCGGCGCAAGCAACATGCCTATAATAAAAGCACCAACGATGGCATAACGACGCATTGCCACTAATTTTTCGCGTGTGATCATGTTGGTTGCCACTAATAAGACCATTGCCATTGGAATTTCAAATAAGCCGCCAAACACTAATAATAATTTGGTCGTGAAATCTAAATATTCGCTAATGTCGGGACTCAAGCTCACCCCTTGTGGTGCAACACGCGCGAGAAAATGAAATAACATAGGAAAAATAACAAAATAAGCAAATGCAATGCCCGCATAAAATAAAAATGTACTCATCAATAAAAATGGCCAAATCATGCGGCGTTCATGGCCATATAATGCGGGTGAGATGAATGCCCAGATTTGATAAATAAAAAATGGGACGGCGAGTAACAACGATGCCATGAATGCTAATTTAAATGGCACAAAGAATGGTGAAACAATTTGTGTCGCAATTAAATGGCCTTGCGGTAAAAATTTGAGAAGGGGTAAAGCTAATAAGGTATAAAGATCATTTGCAAAATAAATAAGAATCGCAAACAGAATAAATAAAAATAATAATGAACGAATGAGACGAGTGCGTACTTCCACTAAAAAATGGGTGGCTTCAATTTTTTCTTGACTATTATTGCTCGCGCTTCCGCTCATCGGGTTTATCCACGGAATCGATCAAGCCATTCATTTCATCTTTTACTTTGGCAAACATGCGCTGAATGGATCTTGCGAATCGCCCTAATGTTAATGCCACATCAGGCAATTGTTCTGGCTTGATGACTAGCAGTGCAATTAACAAAATGACAATGATTTCACTGATGCTGAAATTCACTGTTTTTGTCCTTCTTCTTTGCCTTTTTCATCTTCCTGCAACCCTTTGCGAAAATTGCGGATGGCAACAGCCAAATCATTGCCGACTTCGCGCAAACGTTGTGTGCCAAACACCATCATGACAATCAAAAACACGATGAGCAGTGATCCAAAATTACGAAAACCCATAACACCCCCTCTTAAATCGTATGTGGTGTGATCCAACCTAAAGCAAATGCGATCATTAATAAAATAAATAACACGAGTGATAACCCAATTCGCCAGGTTAATGCTTTCACGACACGCATTGAATCAGCCTTATCGTGAACAAGATAATAAAGTGCACTTCCAAGCGCATAGAAAATAAACAAAAGTAGTAATATAATAACTGCTTTGATAATCATCACTGTCCCTTTTTAAAAGTTATTACCAACGAAAAGGTGGCGAATAGTATAGTCAGATCTTACAAGGAATGCATCAAAAAATGGCCACGAAACGTAAAAATTGGAAATTGATCACACTGGGGTTGATATTTGTTGGCATCTTCGTAAGCTTAGGCATTTGGCAGCTTTCACGTGCAGAGCAAAAAGAATCCTTATTAAATTCCCTTGCAGCGCGCACCAAGCACGCTCCTTATTCAGCAGAGGAGCTGAATAATCCCCGCGATTGGCGTTTTTATCGTGCTGAACTGAAAGGAAATTTCGATAATCAACATACTTTTTTACTGGATAATAAAACTTATCAGGGCAAAATTGGCTATGAAGTCTATACCCTATTCATCGCCAAGGATTTAGCACAGCCGATTTTAATCGATCGTGGTTTTATTCCAATTACGTCTTCACGTGCTATTTTACCTACCATTATTCCGATTACAGAAACAGTAGTCATCACAGGTATGCTCAATCTTCCGCCGACTTACGTGGCTATGGGCAAAATAACTGATTCAGCAAAAATTTCTTGGCCGTTACGCGTGGAATATATTCAACTTAATCAAATAACTAATTTATTAAATACTTCCGCCTTATTTCCATATGTGCTGATGATTGACCCCAAAAGCCCCCATGCTTTTGCTATCGATTGGCAAATCTTCCCCATGAGTCCTGAACGCCATCGAGGCTACGCTGTACAATGGTTTGCTTTGGCCCTCACCTTGTTGATATTATCTGTCGTTTTAAATCGTACGTCGAAATAGATTGAGAATATTTTAGCCGCGTCATTCCCGCGAAAGCGGGAATCTCTGTGTGATTAAATAGATCCCCACTTTCGTGGGGATGACATAGCGAGGCTTTCGTGGGGATGACATAGGCTCATATTCTCAAAAAATAAAAGGCAAAAATAATAATATCGAGGAGGATGGCTGTTTTGGCATCGTATTCTTTTATTTCCACCAAATATCGCCGTGGCGCAACACTTGCGATTTTTACCTTTTTGTTAGCTTTTGTTGTCATCATGCTCGGTGCGTATACGCGTTTAACTGATGCTGGGTTATCATGCCCTGATTGGCCGCATTGCTATGGCTTTATGACTGCACCGTATACGTTAGAACAAATTCAACAAGCAGCGCAAGCGTATCCCATGATGCCTGTTAATGTTAAAAAAGCTTGGACTGAAATGGTGCACCGATATTTTGCTGGCACTGAAGGTATTTTAATTCTCATATTAGTCGGATCATTCTTATTTACTCGCAAAGCAAAAGACACGAAAACCATCATTATTTCAATGACACTGTTAGGATTACTCGGTGTGCAAGTGATGCTTGGGATGTTAACCGTCACTGCAAAATTAAAACCAGTCATTGTGTTATCACATTTGTTGACTGGTATTTCCATTTTGAGTGTGTTGTGGTGGGCTTATCTTGATTTATTCGTCACTGATGATTCTTTTTTGAAAAAACAAAACAGCACGCGTGTTATTCCATGGTGTTGGTTAGGATTTTTTATTATTGCTGCACAAATCACCTTAGGTGGTTGGGTCAGCACGCATTACGCGGGTTTAGCTTGTGTTGATTTTCCTTATTGCAATGGAAAAATTTTACCAACCATGCAGTGGAATAATTTAAATAGCGATCTCATCACCATTCACATGTTGCATCGTATTGGCGCGATGATTACGGCGATTTATCTTGGCATCTTAGGATTATGTTTATTGCGCTCTGCTACTTTCCGCGCAATCGGCATCATTATTCTTATGCTGATTGGTTTGCAAATTACACTTGGCATTTTAAACATTGTGTGGTTGCGGCCGGTTTGGATTGCCATGATTCATCAAGCGGTTGCCATTTTATTATTGCTAACGTTAATAATGGCTTTAGTTAAATCTTATTTCGTTACACGAGACAAAAGACATGGCACCAGTATTGCGTGATTATCTTATTCTCTGCAAGCCGCGTGTCGTCTTGCTCATGCTGCTCACCATGTGGGCAGGAATGTATCTTGCTTCTACTGCATCAATTCCCTGGTGGTTGTGGATAAATGCAACCCTTGGCGTAGCATTAATGTCAGGATCTGCTGCTACTATCAATCACATTATTGATAGGCGCATTGATGCAGTGATGGAAAGAACCAAGAATCGACCGCTTGTTACTGGAAAATTATCTTTGCGTGCTGCGTGGATTTTTGCGATCGTTCAAGGAACGATTGGTTTTGTGATTTTATATATTGGCGTCAACATTATCACCGCTATTCTCACCTTTCTTGCTGCTGTCGGATATTCGATTGTGTATTCACTTTATTTAAAACGTGCTACGTCACAAAATATCGTGATTGGTGGTTTATCAGGTGCCATGCCGCCACTGCTTGGCTGGACTGCCGTCACCGGCAGTCTTGATC
>CAZKUQ010000126.1:0-5522 GCA_964555965.1 uncultured Coxiellaceae bacterium | reverse complement strand
TACATTTCGTCAGCGCCGCTGTTAACGTCGTCTTCCCGTGGTCTACGTGTCCTATCGTGCCTACATTTAAGTGTGGCTTCTTTCGTTCAAATACTGCTTTTGCCATGTTTTTCCCCTTAAATTATTTTTAATTTAGTTATGCGGTGCTTTTATTGACTACTTGTTCCGCAATGCTCGCTGGCGCTTCATTATATTTAGCGAATTCCATCGTATATGTCGCGCGACCCTGCGTCATAGAACGAAGATCAGTAGCATACCCAAACATTTCACCTAACGGAACTTCAGCATGAATGAGTCTGCCTGCTGGAGAATCATCCATACCCTGAACGAGCCCTCTACGTCTGTTAAGATCACCCATAATGTCACCCATGTAATCTTCCGGTGTAACAACTTCCACTTTCATGACGGGCTCTAGTAAGACAGGACGCGCTTTTTTAGCTCCTTCTTTAAAAGCCATTGAGCCTGCAATCTTAAATGCCATTTCACTTGAATCAACATCGTGATATGAGCCGTCATATAAAGTTACTCTCACATCAACTACTGGAAAGCCAGCGATAACACCATTTTCCATTTGATCTTGAATACCTTTATCAACTGGAGCAATAAATTCTCTCGGGATCGCGCCGCCCACAATATCATTCACAAACTCATAACCAGAACCGGGTTCGCGCGGCTCTAGACGAATCCATACATGGCCATACTGACCTTTTCCGCCGGACTGCTTAACGTATTTTCCTTCTTGTTCCACTGTGTTTCTTATGGTTTCACGGTATGCCACTTGTGGCTTGCCTACATTAGCTTCCACATTAAATTCGCGCTTCATTCGATCAACAATAATTTCAAGATGCAGCTCACCCATACCGGAAATAATAGTTTGACCTGACTCTTCATCCGTATGCACACGGAAAGAGGGATCTTCTTGCGCAAGTTTACCTAATGCAATACCCATTTTTTCTTGGTCTGCTTTTGTTTTGGGCTCTACGGCAACAGAAATAACAGGTTCTGGAAAGATCATTCTTTCTAATACAATCACTTTGTCCGTAGCACACAACGTATCGCCTGTAGTCACTTTCTTTAAACCCACCGCCGCAGCAATATCACCTGCGCGTACTTCTTTAATTTCACTCCGTGTATTAGCATGCATTTGTAATAAACGACCAATACGTTCTTCCTTATCTTTAATCGGATTAAAAACCGTATCGCCAGATTGCAAAACACCCGAATAAACACGAAAATAAGTTAATGTACCGACATAAGGATCTGTCGCGATTTTAAATGCTAATGCTGAAAAAGGCTCATTGTCAGAGGGATGTCTTTCCGCTGGTGTTTCATTTGCATCATCTAAATGACCTTTTACTGCAGGAACATCAGCAGGTGATGGAAGATACTCAACCACAGCATCCAGCATCGCTTGAACACCTTTATTTTTAAAAGCTGACCCACAAAGCATCGCCACAATTTCATTACGTACAATGCGGCTACGCAATCCTTTTTTGATCTCTTCCACCGACAAATCACCTTGTTCAAGGTATTTAGTCATCAGCTCTTCGGAAGCTTCTGCCGCAGCTTCAACCATTTGTTCGCGATATTTTTTACATTCCGCTAGCATGTCTGGCTTAATATCACGCGCTTCGTATTTAACACCTTGAGTCGCGTCGTCCCAATAAATAGCCTTCATCCGTACTAAATCAATAACGCCCTCAAAATGCTCTTCAGCACCAATAGGTAACTGAATAGGGACTGGATTTGCACCTAAACGTGTACGAACCTGCTCAACTACGCGCAAGAAATTTGCGCCTGCTCTATCCATTTTATTGACAAAACCTAAACGCGGTACTTGATATCGATTCGCTTGACGCCAGACTGTTTCAGATTGCGGCTCTACACCGCCCACGGCACAAAATACAGCGCATGCACCATCTAACACGCGTAAAGAACGCTCCACTTCAATAGTAAAATCAACGTGTCCAGGTGTATCAATAATATTAATGCGATGCTGGGGAAACTGTTTATCCATCCCATACCAGAAGCACGTTGTTGCTGCCGATGTAATGGTAATTCCACGTTCTTGCTCTTGTTCCATCCAGTCCATAATCGCAGCGCCTTCATGCACTTCACCAATTTTATGCGAAACACCGGTATAGAAAAGGATACGCTCAGTAGTCGTTGTTTTACCCGCATCAATATGTGCCATGATGCCGATATTTCGATAATGCTCAATAGGTGTTGCTCTTGCCACGATTTTATACCTCTAATTTACCAACGATAATGAGCAAAAGCCTGGTTTGCTTTGGCCATTCTGTGCATATCATCCCGAATTTTTACAGCCGTGCCGCGCCCCTCATACGCATCTTGCATTTCTGCAGCTAAGCGTAGAATCATCGTTTTTTCACCGCGATCTTTAGCTGCTTTAACAATCCAACGCATGGCTAATGCAAGACCACGACTTGTATCGACTTCAACTGGAACCTGATAGGTGGCTCCACCTACTCGACGAGATTTCACTTCCACAGTAGGACGAATATTATTTAATGCCTTATCTAAAATCTCTAATGCTTCTTTATTAAATCCCGTTTGCGATTTACCAAGCAAACCAACGCTTTCAGATCCGCTTTCGCCTTCCGTTTCTGTTTTTTTACCTTGTGAAGCACTCTGTTTGCTCTTCTTTAAACGCTTGGAAACTTCATCAAGCGCACTATAAACAATGCGTTCAGCAATAGATCGCTTGCCCGCTCTCATTATCACGTTGATAAATCTAGCTAATTTCTCGCTACCGTATAAAGGATCTGGCAGTGTTTCTCTCTTAATCGCAGCTTTTCTTCTTGGCATCGCTTAATTCCCATCAAATTTATTCTTTCGGTTTTTTAGCACCGTACTTGGAACGACCTCTACGTCGATTTGCTACTCCAGCTGTATCCAAACTACCGCGCACCGTATGATAACGCACACCTGGTAAGTCTTTCACACGACCACCCCGAATTAATACAACGGAGTGTTCTTGCAAATTATGCCCTTCACCCCCAATATAGGTAGTCACTTCTGAGCCATTCGTTAAGCGAACACGCGCTACCTTACGTAAAGCCGAGTTTGGTTTCTTCGGTGTAGTCGTATAAACACGCGTACACACACCGCGTTTTTGTGGACATTTACCCAAATGGGGCACTTTCGATTTTTCACTTTTAGTAGCTCGTGGCATACGCACAAGCTGATTTATTGTTGGCATTCGTAAACTCCAGCCTAATTAACAAGTTACATATAAAAATTAGCAATGTAGAGCATCTCCTAACTTACAGGAGGAGGCGCGATTCTAAAGAAGGAGCACGCTTTATGTCAAGCTAGTTATCTCATTAAGTAGATAATTTTTTCTAAAATCACATCACTCTTCTACTTCACTTCTTCCGTACGTACATTCACATGATGTTGTTTTTTCTTAGTACGTCGCTCGGTATGATAAGTCAACCCAGTTCCTGCAGGAATCAAACGTCCCACAATCACATTCTCTTTCAACCCGCGAAGCTCATCAATTTTACCGCTCACCGCCGCTTCCGTCAGTACACGTGTCGTTTCTTGGAAAGATGCAGCAGAAATAAATGATTCGGTTGCCAACGATGCTTTGGTAATTCCCAAAAGCATAGGCTCATAACGCGCGGGTATTTTACCTTCTTTCTGCACACGGTTATTTTCATCACGCAATTGACCAAAATCAACTTGCTCACCTTTCAAGAAGCTTGTATCACCTTGATGCGCAATCAATACTTTTCGCAGCATTTGGCGGATAATCACTTCGATATGCTTATCATTGATTTTTACACCTTGCAGACGATAAACATCTTGCACTTCGTTAACAATAAAGTTAGTTAATGCATTGATACCTAACAACCGTAAAATATCATGCGAATTGAGCGAACCTTCAGCAATCACTTCACCTTTCTCAACGTGTTCGCCCTCAAACACATTCACATGACGCCACTTCGGAATCAACTCTTCGTGTACTTCGCCGCTCGTAGCAGTAATGACTAAACGTCGCTTTCCTTTGGTCTCTTTACCAAAACTCACAATACCCGATATTTCTGCCAAGATAGATGGGTCTTTTGGACGTCTGGCTTCAAACAGGTCAGCTACACGTGGCAAGCCGCCGGTAATATCACGTGTCTTGGAAGTTTCTTGCGGAATCCTTGCGATCACATCACCGACTTTTACCCGTGCACCATCTTCAAAGTTCACAATAGCATCAGGCGGCAAGAAATACTGTGCAGGTAGTAAATTAGTTCCAGCAAGATATAAATCATTGCCTTTCTCATCAACTAACTTAATCATTGGTTTTAATTCTTTACCACTACTGCTACGCTGCTTTGGATCAGTCACAACAATGCTGCTTAAACCAGTGAGCTCGTCGGTTTGACGATTCATCGTAACGCCTTCAAGCAAGTCGGTAAATTTAATGCGCCCTGCTACTTCAGTAATCACTGGATGGCTGTGTGGATCCCAACTCGCAACAATCTGGCCTGATTCCACTTTTGCTCCATCCGGAACAGAAAGTTCGGCTCCGTATGGAATCTTATAGCGTTCACGCTCACGGCCATGCTCATCTGCTACTGCTAATTCTCCTGAACGTGAGATTGCAATGAATTTTCCGCTATGATGCTGAATCAATTTAATATTATGCAGCTTTACTTTACCTGCTAATTTAATTTGAACATTATTAGCTGCGATCACCCTGGATGCCGCACCACCAATATGGAAGGTTCTCATGGTCAACTGTGTTCCTGGTTCACCAATTGACTGCGCAGCAATTACACCCACTGCTTCACCAATATTCACACGATGTCCGCGCGCTAAATCACGTCCATAACAAACTGCGCAAATTCCATAACGTGATTCACAAGAAATCGGAGAACGCACGAATACTTGATCCACACTGAGCTCTTCTAATTTCACAACAAGCTTTTCATCTAGGAGAGTACCTGCAGATACAAGCACTTTGCCTGTTGCTGGATCCGGAATGTCTAATGCAGCAACACGACCCAGAACACGTTCATGTAGCGGTTCAACGACATCGCCTCCTTCAATCAGCGGTGTCATAGTCACACCCTGTGCGGTGCCACAATCTAATTCTGTAATAACAAGATCTTGTGCCACGTCAACTAAACGGCGTGTCAAATAACCCGAGTTTGCGGTTTTCAATGCAGTATCAGCAAGACCTTTACGCGCACCGTGAGTTGAATTGAAATACTGCAACACATTCAATCCCTCGCGGAAGTTTGCGGTAATAGGTGTTTCAATAATGGATCCGTCTGGTTTTGCCATCAAGCCACGCATACCAGCTAGCTGACGAATCTGGGCAGCTGAGCCTCTAGCGCCTGAATCCGCCATCATATAAATCGAATTAAATGATTCTTGTTGTACTTTATGACCTTTTGAATCTTTTACTGTATCAATCGATAATTCACTCATCATCGCTTTTGCGACTTGATCGTTGGTACGCGACCAAATATCAACAACTTTATTATAACGCTCGCCTT
>CAZKUQ010000125.1:0-5550 GCA_964555965.1 uncultured Coxiellaceae bacterium | reverse complement strand
ACTAATAGCACTTTGATCAAGGACAGTCCCCTTCGTTGAACTGATATGCGGAGAGAGAGGGATTCGAACCCCCGGAGCCCAAAGGACTCAACGGTTTTCAAGACCGCCGCTTTCGACCGCTCAGCCATCTCTCCAGCAATAACGCGATTCCATGTTGGTCAATTCGCAAGCACGAAATATTAACGTTATTTTATTAGAACGTCTACATGATCAAACAAACTTTTGGATAAATCATGAAGGCGCACATTTTGCGTATTCCATCAAAAGAACGCAATAAATTTTTCTATTATGAGCAGGTTAAATTTTAAATTACAAAAGCCCGGAGCCCTGAGCTTGTCGAAGGGTCGAAGGGCGATGGATCTCAAAATGTATAAAAAGAGATCCTTCGAGCAAAAAACGCTCTCAGGATGAGATGCTTATCGAGCATTTTGTAAAAATGGATTGTTCCCAGAAAAAAACGTGCGACCAAATGACGCTTCATCGTCACTCAATTTTAATCATCTCGCCACATACATTTGCCTTGTTTTTTCATTTTTTTTAGATAATGTTCATGTTCAGATATTTCATCTGACGTTGCCTTAATAACAGTAAGCTCATGTTTATCAACTTGAAGAATGGTCGTCGTAGCAGATTGACCCCGTGAAGTTTGCTCTGTGTGCAATGAATCAAAAAAACTGCCTTGTCCACCCGTCATTGCCAGATAAACTTGCGCTAGCAAATTAGCATCGAGTAATGCACCGTGTAAATCGCGTTTAGTATTATCAACGGCATAACGCTTACATAAAGCATCTAAACTATTTCGTTGGCCTACATGTAATTGACGTGCAATCACAAGTGTATCGATAACATGACAATAATCAGAAATCGCAGGATATCCTTGACCTGTTAATTTTAATTCATGATTAAGAAAAGATAAATCAAATGGTGCATTATGAATAATGATTTCAGCATTTTTAATAAACCGCATTAATTCTTCTGAAATATCATGAAATAATGGCTTATTATGTAAAAATTCGTTGGTAATACCATGTACCGCTAACGCACCTGCTTCTACTTCTCTTTCTGGATTTAAATAATAATGGAAATGATTCCCCGTTAATTTTCTATCAATCATTTCGAGACATCCAATTTCGATAATTCGATGTCCATCTTCAACACGAAGACCTGTCGTTTCAGTATCAAGAATAATTTGTCGCATATTATTTTCTATGTCTTAAATGTTTTTTATATTCATTACTTGCTTGCAGAATATCGTCGCTTAAGCAATTCATCAATCGCTCGATTAGCAACAGCATCAACAAGATCATTTTCAATATGGCCGCTATGTCCTTTTATCCAATGCCACGACACATGATGCTTTATTGCTAGTTCGTCGAGAGCCTGCCACAAATCAGCATTTTTCACAAGCTGCCTATCTGCTTTTTTCCAGCCTCGTTTTTTCCAATTAGCAAGCCACTCGGTAATGCCTTTTTGCACATATTTCGAATCAGTGTATAAATCCACTTTGCATTTTACTCGTAATCCAGCTAACGCTTGGATTGCAGCCATTAATTCCATGCGATTATTAGTCGTATCTATTTCCGCGCCAGATAAAATTTTTTCTGTTTTACCATAACGCAACAAAGCACCCCAGCCACCAGGACCTGGATTGCCGCGACAAGCTCCGTCAGTAAAAATTAATACATGTTTCATCACTTTTATTTTGATTGCCTTGCTATATGACCAGTCATAGAAGTAAAAATACGTATACCGCTTAATTGCTGCTTCCATTTCATTCGTATTGGTGTAAGTGGAATCACTTTTGCACGCGCAACAATCATGTACACTCCGCCAAACAATGGAAATATATATTGCCCCATTCGTTCAATAAATTGAAATCGATCATAAAGCGTTTTATTTTTAACGGGAGGACGATACAAAATTGTTTTCTGCTTTTCCAGTGCAAATTCGGCTAAATTTAACCAGTGTTTTATCGCTTGTGGTTTAAGAAAATTTCCAGACCATGGTGTGATTTTTTGACGAGTCAATAGTCTTCGTGCACCCCACATACTATGGGGATTAAAACCAAATATCACGATTAATCCTTCTGGTTTAACAATGCGACAAGCTTCTGTCAATAATTGTCTTGGTGTATCAATTAATTCTAGTGTATGTGGAAGAATGACAAGATCAATGCTTCCGGTTAAAAGTGGCAAATGATGGAAATCACCTTCAATCTGAATAGCATGATCTTGATGATGTACAAGCGGTGTCAACAATGAATGACATGGAACAGAAGTTGATTCCAGAATACTATGTTGTTTCGGAACACCAACTAACAGTGCATGTTTACCAAAATGCCGTTTTAAAATTTTTGTTTTAGCAAGCAGAGCTTGCTCTGATGCAAGCAATTGTTGGCCAAGAAATTCTTGGCCCAGCCATTGATTCCATTGTTGGAGGCTGCGATAACCGTGTGCCAAAGTTTTTCCATCTCCATATTATTTTTGGTACTATAGCATACCAAATCTTGACGTACAGTGATTATTCAGTACCATATCCAATCAGATTGGCAAAATAAATTTATTTAAAAACACATAGTTAGATTTTTATGCCGCTCGTATGTTGATATTAACGAGTGAAGGATGATCGATAAAGTCACACCAGAGGTGATTTAATATGCGTAGTTTTGCGCAACGATCGAAAAAGAATTGGGAGTTTGTACGTGTCAAAAAAAGTGATTCGCTCATGGTACAGATTGCTTGTGCAGCTCATTATTTTGAGCGCTTGTTGCGTACTAATCGGTGGAGCTTCGTTTGCTTCGCCTAGCGCAGAAGGCATTCAGATATATCAAAAGAATGTGCATTTATCGCCTGAACACAAACAAAAATTAGCAGATGACATCACGCGATATCGCAATGCAGATAACTTATGGGATGTATTACGCGATGAATTTTCTCTTTCACATTATGAAAATAATCCACTCGTGCAAGAAAAAATCGAATGGTACATGAATAACCAAGATTTCTTACTTCGATCTGCATCACGTGCGGCACCTTATTTATACTATATCTCACAACAAGTTAGAAAAAGGCATTTACCAGCCGAATTAGTTTTACTTCCCATCATTGAAAGTGGTTACAACCCATTTGCATTATCAAATGTTGGAGCGGCTGGAATATGGCAAATGATGCCTGGAACTGCTTCGGGTTTAGGTATCAAACGTGATTGGTGGTACGACGGCCGGCGTGATGTCATCGCCTCTACTCGTGCTGCGCTCAATTACCTTGCTTACTTACAAAGTTTTTTTGATGGCAACTGGCTACTTGCTATTGCAGCTTATAATACTGGTGAAGGAAATGTGCTTGCTGCGATACGCAGAAATATTCGTGATGGACGGGATACTGATTTTTGGTCTTTACCGGTTGCGCAACAAACTCGTGATTACGTTCCAAGTTTATTAGCATTAGCTACCATCATCAGTCATCCCGATCAATACCCAATTTATTTTCCACCTGTTCGAAATGCTCCATATCTTGCTCAAGTAGAAGTAGGTCATCAAATTAATTTGAAATTAGCAGCAAGTTTTGCTGGCATTAGTTATTCGAAATTAAAACAATTAAATCCTGGATTTAATCGTCCATCTACTGCTAGTAATGGATCGATCAAATTAGTCTTACCAATTGAAAATGTCGAACAATTTTCAGAAAATTTTGCGCGCGAAATTCCAAATGCTACGCCAGTTCGTTGGATTCATTATAAAGTTAGATTAGGTGATACACTCGCTTCTATTTCTCGTAAATTTAATACGACGTCTAGCGCCATACGCAAATTAAATCACATAGCAAAAAATAGTGTTCGTCATGGAACAAATTTATTAATTCCAAATAGCGGAACCATGTCGCTAGCAAGTGATGATGAAGAATCAAGCGCATCATTTGTTTCAGATGATGCATCTTCTAATCAGAATCATATTACTGCTAAAGCGACTAAAAAAGACGATCAAATTGTTGTGTTAGCCAGCAATGAATCAAATGACAATGATGATGAATCAACTAAAACAATTGTCAGTTCTACCGGTAAATACTCATTGCAACCAGGTGATACTATTTACATGGTACGATCAAAAGATTCATTAGTAAAAATTGCTAAACGTTTTCATATTTCAACGAAATTACTTCAAGCGGCAAACAAATTAAAAAATAAAAAATTAACGCCAGGTAAACAACTCATTATTCCGACCAGCCAAAAAACCACTGAAATAGCTAGCAAATCATCGGATGGAAAACTATTGCCTGGTGACACCATTTATATGGTGCGCCGCGGCGATACCATCGAAAAAATTGCGAATCGATTTAAAACAACACCTGCGGCTATTCGCTTAGCAAATCTTATTGATAACACATCGTTATCTGAAGGTGAAAAACTTATTGTCCCAACTCATTTACGAAGTTAAATACCAATTTATTAAACTCTGGAGAAAATTATGTTAATCAAAAAAATCATCTTTACTAGTATGTTCGCAACCATGATAGCTGCACCAGCATGGGCGCAAGAAGTAGCTGCCTTCGCAACGACAAACGATTTAGTTGTTGTTAATAATACGGACGAAGATTCAACCGCCGTTATTAATAATGGGGCATGTTCAAGCAAACTTCCAAATGGCGTTGGTGTTTCACATCGTCGCACAACCAACCACATTCCTGGCAATATTGTTGATATCGCCTGTCTTGCAAATCGTACTCGTTGTACGGCAGATGTATACATGACTAACAATTGTTCTGGCCCAATTGTTGCAAAAGTCATATTTGATACAAAAAAGGGTATACAAGATGTTCAGCCAAGCGATCAAAATAAATATAAATTTACTGGTGAAACAAACACATTTGTATCTCAAATTGATTATAAGTAATCTACAAAAAGCTACACTTTTGTCTCGGTGGATTACGCCAGAGGGCTAATCCACCCTACAAAATTCCTACGTTATACAATTCTGCTTGTAGTTCTTTTCTTTTTTATTTATCCTCGCAGGGCTTTCAAAAATAGCAAAAAATGTTGGAATATAAATTAAATGGAGTAATAAAATGAAATTTAAGTCAATTGCATTATCTTTAACTCTTGCCACTTCAATCATTTCTTTTGCATCACATGCAGAAATCACAGTAAAAAATAACTCGAACGGTACATTTACAGGTTCAACCACGTCCATGTTTAGCCCTTGCTCTTCGCGCGCAGGCAGCGCAGGTGTTCTTTCAAAAGGTCAACAAGTAACTGTTCCAAAATTTGTAATGGATACATTCTGTAATCCTAATTGTGAAGTGAAAGGATACGCATCAAATAATTGCTCTGGCCCTGCCTTTGCTGTTGTGAAAGTTGATCATACCAAGGGTATTGTTGCGATTAACAATTATAAAAATCCCAATGGTTATTATGTGACTGGTCAAGGACAAAATGTGGAAGTTAGAGGCGGAAGCAATTCTTGGTTTGATTTCTTTTCTAAATTGGTTGGATAATTTTTTGTATTCGTTCACGAGTTATCTTTAATGTACGCAAAACGTTTAAGCGCGAGACAAA
>CAZKUQ010000124.1:0-5726 GCA_964555965.1 uncultured Coxiellaceae bacterium | reverse complement strand
GCGGGGGTAAACTCCAGCGGGAATCTATTTGGAGGATAACGATAATATAGTAAGAACCAGATAATAGACTTCTTGCATAACCTGCATCTTTACATTATTTCTGTGTTGCAAGTGATTCACTCTTACCAAAAAATCTGTTTTAATACACAACTTACAAAGAGACTTGAGTGTAGAGGACGACTCCTTTGACAGAATACATGACAGAACAAGAGCAAATCGAGCTCTTAAAAAACTGGGTTAAGCAATATAGCATGGTCATTTTATCCGGCGTAGTCATCGCGGCAATTGCTATTACTGGATGGCGCTATTGGCAAGAACGACAAACCAAAATTTTAAGCCACGCTTCAGCCGTATATGATGAAATGTTGACGATGCGTGCACAGAATAATGTTAATGCCACTGTCACACAGGCTGAAAAATTATTTAGTCATTATTCGCAGACAACTTACAGCCAAATGGCTGCATTCATGCTAGCGCGGGATGCCATCAATCAGAAAAATTTTACTAAAGCACAAGAGCATTTGAATTGGGTGATTAATCACAGTCGTATTGCTGTCATGCGTCAAATTGCTCGCATTCGATTAGCGCGTGTTCTCATTGCGATACAAAAGCCGCAAGAAAGTCTTAAAACACTTGAAACAGTGGAAGATAAAAATTTTAATGGCATGACCGAAGAAGTTAAAGGCGATGCTTATCTCGCTTTAAAAAATATTTCGATGGCACGTCAATCTTATAAACAAGCATTGTCTGAATTACCTAATGCAGAAGTGATTCGGCCATTATTACAAATGAAATATGACAATTTAGCGACAGTCAATCAACCAGGTTAATCGTGAGTGTTATTTATGTTTAAACATTTAATTATTTTTGCTGCAGCACTCGCATTAACAGGGTGTAGTAGTTTTTTTGACAAAGACAATACCCCGGCACCAAAGCCGCTTGTGCAATTTCAGGCAGAAATCAAGCCGCATCAAATGTGGTCTGCGCGTACCGGTTCTGGATCAGGCGATGATTTTTTAAAGATGTCTCCAGCAACCGGTAGCCATGCTATTTTCACTGCAAGCAGCAAAGGCACGGTTACATCAACAAACAAAGTAACCGGCGCTAGAATGTGGCAGGTTGATACGGGTGCTTCACTTACCTCTGGCCCTGGTAGTGGCGATGACTTAGTCGTTGTTGGCAGTCGTCACGGCGATATTATTGCGCTGCGTGAAGCAACTGGTGAATTGGCATGGAAAATTACCATTCAAGATGAAATTATTGCTAATCCCGCTATTGATAATCATGTCGTCATCGTAAAAGCCGTCGATGGCCACCTCTATGCTTTATCAGCACAAGATGGTCATACTTTATGGATACAGCAACAAGTTGAGCCTAGCCTCATTTTGCGCGGCTCAAGTTCGCCTGTTATTCGCAATGGTGATGTGATTGCCGGATTTGCAAATGGTAATTTACTTAAATTAAATTTACATGGCGGGCAACTATTTTGGATGCGTGCTATCGCCATTCCAGAAGGCGCTTTTGCAATTCAACGCATGATTGATATTGATGCTGACCCAATTGTTTATGATCATCGCATTTTTGCAGCAACATTCCAGGGAAAAATCGCTTCCCTTGATTGGAATACAGGGCAAGTGCTTTGGTCACATGATATTTCTTCCTACACCGGCATGGTAGCAGATGAAAATAAAGTTTTTGTCACCGATGCAAAAAGTCATGTCTGGTCATTTGATGCTAATTCAGGATTAGTCAACTGGCGGCAAACAGAATTAGAATCACGTAATATTTCTGCTCCAGCTAGCATGGGCAATTACATTGTCGTTGGAGATGCACAAGGGTACTTACATTGGCTGGATAAACGTGATGGACATTTTGCTGCGCGTGAATTTGCTGGTACATCAATTTATGCTGCACCGATAGTTGAAAATAATATGGTTTACACTTTAACAGCCAACGGTTACTTAGTTGCGTACAACATAGGTTAGGTTAGTTATGTTACCAGTCCTCGCCATCGTTGGCCGCCCAAATGTTGGTAAGTCAACATTATTCAACCGTCTAACTCGTTCACGTGATGCGCTCATTTCAGATTTTCCTGGCACGACACGTGATCGACAATATGGTGAAGTTAATCTACATGAAAGACACTTTATCATTATCGACACTGGCGGGATCACCGAAGAAATAGATGATGTCGGCAAGCTCATCACACAACAAGCATTACAAGCCATAGAAGATGCGGATAAAATTTTATTTTTAGTCGATGCGCAAGCTGGCATCACACCCGAAGATAAAATGATTGCAGATTCATTACGAAAAGCTGGCAAACCATTTTTTCTTGCAGTCAATAAAACTGACGGCACCGATCCTAACATCAGCACAGCTGATGCTTATGAACTTGGTTTAGGTACTCCTTTACCAATTTCTGCCGCACATGGCACAGGTGTAATGACTTTAGTGCAAACACTTTTTCCAGAACCAACAGAAATATCCATCGAAGAAGAAAAATTCACTGGGATTAAATTAGCGATTGTTGGTAGACCCAATGTAGGCAAATCCACACTCACTAATCGCATGTTAGGTGAAGAACGTGTGATTGTGCATGATTCACCTGGTACAACGCGTGACAGCATTTTCATTCCACTCGAACGTTACGAAAAACATTACACGCTCATTGATACAGCCGGTGTACGCAAACGAAAAAAAGTCGCTGATGTACCAGAAAAATTTTCTGTAGTAAAAACATTACAAGCGATTGAATCAGCACACGTGGTGTTATATATCATTGATGCACGCATTGGTGTGTCAGAACAAGATTTAAAATTACTCGGGTTCATTTTAGAGTGCGGCAAAGCATTAGTCATTGCAATAAACAAATGGGATGGCATGACAGAAGAAGCTCGTGAACACGCCAAAGCAACGATAGATAGACAACTGGATTTTGTTAGTTTTGCAAAAATACATTTTATTTCTGCGTTGCATGGTTCAGGTGTCGGAAATTTATTTGAATCAGTTGATGAAGCTTATGAATCGGCTACCAAAAAATTATCTACCTCGCTTTTAACGCGTTTGCTACAACAAGCATTAGTGACACATTCGCCGCCATTGGTGCATGGACGCCGCATCAAATTACGTTACGCACATCCTGGCGGCAACAATCCGCCACGCGTGATTATTCATGGTAATCAAGTGGATGAATTGCCTGAAAGTTACCGCAAATTTTTAATGAAATTTTTTATTAAAAAATTGAAGCTCGTTGGCACGCCTGTACATATTGAATTTAAATCTAGCGAAAATCCATTTGCGAAATAACCTCAATCCCTAAAATTCACATACTGCAATGGCAATTCTACTTTCGCGCCGCGCAGCATGGTAATCACTTCTTGCAAATCATCGCGCTTTTTTCCTGTTACACGAATTTGATCACCTTGAATCGCAGCTTGCACTTTGAAACCTGATTCTTTAATTAATTTCGTAATTTTTTTTGCATTATCTTGATCAATCCCTTGCTTGACTTCAATAATTTGCTTCGCTTCATTTAAACTAATAGTTGCTTCCTTATAATTCAATGAACGAATATCCACATTGCGTTTAGCTAATTTGTTACGCAAAATTTCATCCACTTGTTTCAATTGAAAATCAGTTGGCGCAGTAATTGTTATTTTATCTTTTGCCAATTCAAGCCGCGCATTGGTATCCTTAAAATCAAATCGCGTGGATACTTCCCGATTTGCTTGATCCACCGCATTATTGACTTCATGTTGATCAATCGTTGAGACGATATCAAACGATGGCATGCTGCTTTCTCCTTAAATTCTTGAGTAAAAATTATTGTTAATTTATCACAGATCAAAATACAGCGGGAATGATCAATCAATGAAATATTGCCTTGACAGGTGTGCATGGGGTCACTACGATGCGCATTTGCAATCAACATCATACGAGTGAAGCATGTCGTTAGAATCAATACGGTCTTTGGTGAATGAAGATCTAGAAGCCACCGATCGATTTATTATCACACAGCTGGAGTCTAACATCCCGTTGGTAAAACAAATTTTGGAATATGTTTTATCCTGTGGCGGCAAGCGCATCAGACCCATGATTTTATTATTAAGCGCTCACGCACTTGCTAATAAAAGCAAAAAACATGTTGATTTAGCTGCTGTAATTGAGCTCATTCACACCGCAACACTCTTGCATGACGATGTCGTGGATAGCTCAATGCTGCGGCGCGGCCACCAAACAGCGCACACCATTTGGGGTAATGAAGCGAGCGTCTTAGTTGGTGATTTTCTTTATTCTCGCGCTTTTCAAATTGTGGTTGGTTTAAAGCATGACAAAATATTAGATATTTTTTCGCAATCGACTCACTACATTGCTGAAGGCGAAATTTTACAATTAGTCAATTGCAAAAACCCAGATACGACAGAAACGTTTTACTATGAAATCATCCAACGTAAAACTGCTAAATTATTTGAAAATGCAGCACAACTTGGCGCCATACTATCAACAGAAAATGAACACGATGTGCAAGCCATGCGCGATTATGGCATGAATCTTGGGCTTGCCTATCAGTTAATTGATGATGCATTGGACTATAGTCAATCGGCTGATGAAACTGGAAAAAATATTGGTCAAGATATCGCGGATGGTAAAACCACTCTCCCATTAATTCATGCGATGCGTAAAAGCAAAGGTGCTGATTTAACATTGTTGCGCGAAGCTATCCAACAAGGCAGCAATAAAAAACTAGATGATATTTTAGGGATTATTGAATCTACTGACGCGATAAAGTACACTGCCGATGCAGCAAAACAACATGCACTCAAAGCAAAACAAGCGTTAGCTCATATCCCTGCAACACCATATCGACATGCGCTAGAATCCATGAGTGATTTTGTTGTCGAAAGAACGTATTAGTAAAAATTTTCGGGGTGTGGCTCAGCCTGGTAGAGCGCTGCCTTCGGGAGGCAGATGTCGCAGGTTCAAATCCTGTCACCCCGATGAATAATAAAGAAATTTTCTCTCTCATTTTTCATTTCAATAAATCTAGTATGCATATAGTATGCAAAGGAAGCCATACTCATGGCTATCACAAAATCCATTCAATATTTTTTGCACTAAGACTGTTCCGCGGGGTATAACACTGTAATATCCCGCGGAACAGACCATCAAACTAGTCAATAGGTTACTTAAATAAATCATCTAAAACGACAACGTGATTAATCAGAGCCTTAAAATACTCATTACGCGCAACATCATTACTTACAATCAAACACCATTGTATTTGCTTTTTTGTTCTTGACTGTTCTTTGAAAATAGCCTGCTTAGTCTCAATTTCTTTAGAATATGATTTAGAAATTGCAAAATTTTTTTCAGTATGCTTAATCTCGCACAAGGTAATACAATCATCATCGCGATCAAGCACGAGGTCGATTTGAGCCCCCTTGTTAGATTTTTCTGGAATGTATCTCCAGTCACCCCAATTAACATGGATTGCATCAAGACCTAAAGAACTCTTAATCGCATCAACATGCTTCCAGCATACAGCTTCAAATGCATACCCGGCCCATGCATCCCTTTATTGATCCCTTTATTGATCATTGATTAATAAATAAAAAAATCTCATTTTTGATTCAATTTAAATAGTGTCATATAATCTTGCACAATTATAATTCCAATACACACAAACGAGACACATCATGTCAGATTCAAGATTCGATTTAGAA